>JAIRMO010000087.1 GCA_031258625.1 Spirochaetaceae bacterium
CACCCAGAGGGGGTTTCAGGCCCCTGGAACGCGGACGGCGGGGAACGCGCGGCGCCCTCCTTTGAGGGCGAAGGAGGGCGCGGGTATCCCTACCCGTGCCTCGCTTCAGGGGCCTAACCCCCACTGATGGGGTGTATAAATATACGGTCGTTACCGACCCTTTGGACATATTTATGCAAAACCGGGGGGTGGGGTCTGACCCTTTACGTATGTTTATGCAAAAAGCTCCTCCTGCGGTGGCGGGCGAAGGAGGGCGACGCGCGTTCTCCGCCGTCCGCCCTCCGGGGGCATAAAACCCCCTATGGGGGGCGCCGGCCCGCTTTTTTCAGGGCCCGCAGGTGTTTTGTGTGCAGCCGTTCTTCCCGGGCCGCCCTGGAGGGCCTGGTGGGCCGGCGGCGTTTGGGGATCCGGGCGGAAACCGTGATAAGGGCCTCCAGCCGGGCATAGGCCCGCTCCAGGTTGGTCCGCTGGGAGCGTTCCTCGTCAACGGCAATGACCAGTTCCGTCCCGGTTTCCCCCCGGGAAAGCCGGGACGCCAGGACCTCCCGGAGGCGGGCCAGTTCTCCGGCGGAAAGGCCCCGCAGGGCGGCCAGGCTGACGCGCAGGCATACCTTGGTGTTGACCTTGTTGACGTTCTGCCCGCCGGGCCCCCCGGACCGGGAAAAGGTTGCCTCCCCGCAGCCGCGGATGGATCGATGCAGCTCCCCGGGGTTCATGGTTTGTCAGCCTATTTCCCGTTTCAGATCGGCGGCCTTGTCGGTGTTTTCCCAGGGGAAACCGGGCCTGCCGAAGTGGCCGTAGGCGGCTGTTTTCTGGTATAGCCGCCGCCTGAGGTCCAGGGCCGTGATGATCCCCGCGGGGGAAAGGTCAAAAACCCTGGGAACCGCCGCTTCGATCCGGCCCTCGTCCACCACGGCGCTGCCGAAGGTGTCCACCATCACCGAAACCGGGAAGGGGACCCCGATGGCGTAGGCCAGTTCCACCTCGCAGCGTTCCGCCAGCTTGGCGGCCACGATGTTTTTCGCCACGTACCGGGCGATATACGCGGCGGACCGGTCCACCTTGGTAGGGTCCTTGCCGGAGAAAGCCCCGCCCCCGTGACGGCCCATGCCGCCGTAGGTGTCCACGATGATCTTCCGCCCCGTAAGGCCCGTGTCGCCGTAGGGCCCGCCCACCACAAAACGGCCCGTGGGGTTGATAAAGTACTTGGTGTTTTGGTCCAAAAGACCCAAAGGCTCCAGGATGGGCTTGATGATTTGGCGGATGATCGTCTCCTTAATATCTCCATAGGAAATATCGGGATCGTGCTGATGGGAAACCACCACGGCGTCTATCCGCAGGGGCCTGTGGCCCTCATATTCCACGGTAACCTGACTCTTGGCGTCGGGCCTGAGCCAGGGGATGGTTTTGTTTTTCCGCAGCTCCGTTGCCCTGATGAGAATCTGGTGGGCCAGGGTGATGGGCAGGGGCATAAGCGACTCGGTTTCATTACAGGCAAAACCGAACATCATCCCCTGATCCCCGGCCCCCTGCCGGCCCTTGTATTCCTCCAGGCCCGTACCGGAAACCCCCTGGCTGATATCCGGGGATTGGCTGTGGATCATGTCCAGGACCGCCATGGACTGATAATCCAGGCCGTATTCCGGGTTGGTATACCCCACCTGTTTTGCCACCTCCCGGACCACCTGCTGAAAGTCCACAAAGGTTTTGGTGGTTATTTCCCCCCCAATCAGGACCATGGCGGTGGAGGCGAAGGTTTCGCAGGCCACCCGGCTTTGGGGATCGTCCTTCAGGCAGGCGTCCAGGATGGCATCGGAAATTTGATCGCAAAGTTTATCGGGATGACCCTCTCCAACGGACTCCGAGGTAAAAAAATAGCGGCGTTTTTCCACAATAATACTCCTTTTGGGGGCATAGCCCCTTCCCTGTTTATAAATGAAATTGCTCCCAAACCCCGCCGGGTTTGGGAGTAATTTCTGAATTATCTGAATTCGTCCTGGTTCAGGCTCATCACATGGTCCACGGGCAGGGAAAAGATGATCCCCCCCGCCTCGGTGGTAATACCGTAGGCCTGGCTTACCGCTTGCATAATGGCGGCCTGCCGTTCCCGGCTGGCGATGATGATGATGATCTCCTTTTCATCCTGAACCGAGACGCCGAAAAATTTTACCGGCCCCTTATGGGCCAGCCCCCGGGCATTGATCACCGTTCCCCCTCCGGCGCCGGCTTCCCGGGCAACGGTCATAAATTCATCACTATACCCCTGGTTTACAATAGAAACGATCAGATCGTGTTTGATTTCAGTATTCATTTTTTCCCCTTCCTCTCCGGACGAAATATTGAGGTTTTTCATAATACTTTCTTTAAAAACTTTGAGAATAGGATTGTTGATCCCCGAAAGGGGAATGGTAAAGGCGATACCCGCGCCGGCGGCCTGGGAACCGAGTTTTTTTCTGACCTTCCGGATCAGGGACGGCACCATAATCGCCTGTTCAAGGCTGAGGATCGCCGCCTTTTCACTGCTGCCGATCCCCAAAAGGTCAAGAATTTCCGAGTTGGCGGTCCCCCTGCCCTTGCTGATAAAGTGGAACCGGACGTTTTCTTCCTCAAAAACCGAGGAAATTACCTTGATTTTGTTCCAGTCTATGATGAAAACCAAAAGCTGTAGTACCGGTAATTTGGCATTTTCATTCACGGGTGGATCCCTCCTCAAACACTATGATCTCTCCGGCATTTTCATCATCTATGGTTTCGAGGGCCTGTTCAGCCTGCTTTGCGGAAGTTTTCATCTTATGGCCATACATAAGGCCCATAAACTGTATAACGATCAGGGGCGCCATGGCCACCATCGCCACGATTCCAAAGGCATCGGTCATCAGATCCCCGCCGGCGCCCTCGCAGGTCCCCATAGCCAGGGGCAGCAGGAAGGTGGAGGTCATGGGGCCGCTGCACACCCCCCCGGAATCAAAGGCAATGCCGGTAAAGATCCGGGGGACAAAAAAGGTCAGGATCAACGCAAAGGCATAACCGGGGATAAGGATCCACATGATGGAAATGCCGGTGAGGATACGGATCATGGTTATGGCCAGGGCCGAGGCCATACCGATGGAAAGCCCCCGGTTCATGATCTTTTGGGGGATGGCCCCTGAGGATATTTCCTCAACCTGTTTGGTCAATACGTGGACCGCGGGTTCGGCGGCTACGATAAAATACCCGATGACCATACTCAAGGGAACCAGGATCCACTTAAAGGGGGAAGCGGCCAGCTCCGAACCCAAAAGATGCCCCACGGGGATAAACCCCACGTTCACCCCGGTTAAAAAAACCACAAGCCCGATGAGGGTATAGAAAAAACCCACGATGATCCGGACGAGTTGATGTTTTTTAAACCGCCGGGAAATAAACTGGAAGATCACAAAAAAAATCACCAGAGCCGCCATGGCATACAGCACGTCCACCAGGTAATGGGGGAGTTCAAAGGCGAAGGTTTTAACCACGTCCCGGGAAGTTTCGATCAGGGGAACCTTATGGCTCTGAATATCCGCCCCGGTGGGCTTAAAAAATATCCCCAAAAGGAGGACCGACAAACTAGGCCCCACGCTGCACAGGGAGACCAGGCCGAAGCTGTCGTTTTGGGAGTCCTTGTCGCTGCGGATGGAGGCAACCCCGACCCCCATGGCCAGGATGAAGGGCACCGTGATGGGGCCCGTGGTAACCCCCCCGGAATCAAAGGCCACGGGAATAAAGTTATTGGGGGCGAAGCAGGCAAGGCCAAACACGATAGGGTAAAAGATCACCAGGAGTACCGAAAGGCGGATCTTGAGAAAGGTCCTGAGGATGGCGATGACCAAAAAAATCCCCACCCCCACGGCAACGGTCAAAATCAGGGCTGCCGACGGTATGGAAGGCACCTGCAGGGCCAGGACCTGGAGATCCGGCTCGGCGATGGTGATGATAAGGCCCATGATAAAACTCACAAAAAGGACCAGAAAAAGATTGGTGGTCCGGGTAAGCTGGATACCGATACCTTCCCCCATGGGCATCATAGCCATATCCGCCCCCAGGGTAAAAAACCCCATCCCAATGATCAGCAGGGACGCGCCGGCCAGGAACATCAGGATGGTCCCGGTGGGCATAGGAACCAGGAGGATACTCGCGATCAGAACAATCGCCGTGATGGGGAGTACCGACGAAAAGGCTTCCATGATTTTTGCTTTTAATATCTTGTTCATTAAAGTCCCAGGTCAAGTGTAACGGCAAACGGAAGGAATTGCAAACCCCCATAGGGGGTTTCAGGCCCCCGGAGCGGGGCGGGTTAAGGAAGGATTGCGCCCGCCTTCGATTGCCGCGGGCAGGGGCTTGCATAAATATACGTAAAGAGCCGGAAGCGGGCGCATCCTTGCATAAATATATGAAAAGGGTCAGACCCCTAACGTATATTTATACCCCCATAGGGGGTTTCAGGCCCCGCGGCCCTTCGGCCTTTGCCGTCACTGCGGCCTTTACCGGGCCTAAAGAACCCGCATCGCGGGGGAGATGCGGCATTGGTTCATCAACACGCTTCCGCGTGCGGTTATCGGGCGGGAGCGGGGCGGCAGGGAGGGATACCCGCTCCCTCCTTTGACATCCCTGCCCCGCCTCCAAAGGCGGACGCGGGATTCTCTTATGGCCCCCCGTTACAGGGGCCTGAAACCCACTGGTGGGGGGCATTTCCCATGGGACGCGCGGCATTTCCCATGAGACGCACGGCAGAGGGCATTCGCTCCGCCCCGGAGGGCATGCCCTCCGCCACGCGCTCCCCGTCCTAGGGCGTATATTCCTCAATCGTCAGCGTGATGTAGCTGTTGACATAGTCGCTATTTTTCACGATGTCGCCATCCCGCCACCCGCGGCCCCGGAAGCCGTTGCCCCAGTTATCGGTGGTGGTATCGGTGGGCGATGAGCCGTAACCCGACGCGCCGGAGGGAACCTTGACGGTAACGGTTTTGGCGTCGGTGACTTCGTAGAACATCTCGGTCCCCAGCGTGGGAACCGCATCGCCCAGCGTAACGGTGAGGGCCTTCGTACCGGTACAGGCGAAGGCGGTGTCACCGATGGATGTGGCCTTGGGGAGGCTCACCTCTTCCAGGGCGGTACAGCCGAGGAAGGCGTAGACACCGATGGATTCGGCCTTGGGGAGGCTCACCGTTTCCAGGGCGGTACAGTTCCGGAAGGCGTCGTCACCGATGGATTCGGCCACGTCGAGGCTCACCTCTTCCAGGGCGGTACAGTAGATGAAGGCGCCGTTGCCGATGGATGCGGCCTCGGGGAGGCTCACCGTGGTCAGCTTGATACAGGTCTGGAAGGCGCCGTTGCCGATGGATGTGGCGGCCGGGAGGCTCACCTCTTCCAGGGCGATACACTCGGCGAAGGCCCATTCGCCGATGGAATCGGCCATGGGGAGGCTCACCGTGGTCAGCTTGGTACAGTTCCGGAAGGCTTCGTCACCGATGGATTCGGCCACGTCGAGGCTCACCGTGGTCAGGGCGGTACAGTTGAAGAAGGCGTACTCGCCGATGGTTTCTATGCCCGTTCCGGCGATGCTTTTAAGGGCCGTGAAGTTCTTGAAGGTGGGGTTGGACCAATCATCGCCCGCCTTGACGCCGGTGGCCCCCTCGGGCAGGACCAGGGAGACGATCTTGCCTTTGGCCGCTACCCGGTCTGCGTCCGTATCCGTCGCGCCGGGGTCAAACTCCCCGGTCATGCCGCAGGCCGAAAGGTCCAGGGCCACGAACTTGTCCGCATCGTCTATCGCACCGAGGAGGTCCGTCCAGCCGGTGTCCGCCAAATCGAGAGCCACCGGCAGGGGGATGGGGTCGCCGGTGGTTCCGGCATAGAGGCCGTCGGCGGCGGTAAAATAATCCCCGATATCCGCAATGGTGGTAAGGGGGGCCTCCGTAACCGTGACGGTATAGGCCGCCGTGCTGCCGTTTTGGGCGGTAACGGTGTAGGTTACCGGGCCCGTAAAGTCCTGGGCCGCGCCGGAAGCGGGGCTGACGCTTAGCCCGGTACGGGTGATCGTGGGGACAAGCCCC
>JAIRMO010000208.1 GCA_031258625.1 Spirochaetaceae bacterium
GATTATCCCACCAAAGAAGAACTGGACGCGGCGGCCCCGAATAATCCCGTTTCCCTGGCCCGGGTGGACGGCCATTCCACCTGGTTTAATTCCCTGGCCCTTCAAATCGCGGGAATAGATAAAAATACCCCCGATCCCCAGGGAGGAGAAATTCTTAAAAAGCCCAACGGTGAGGTATGGGGTGTCTTAACCGATACCGCCGCGGATCTGGTGGAATCAAAAATCCCCGATGACGCCTCGGAGGCCCGGAAACTGCACCGCTTTACCCTGGCCGATCAATCGGTCATTTCCTACGGGATCACCACTCTGGTGGACGCCGGCGCCGCCAATGACAGCATCAAAATATTAAAATCCGCATACGCGGACGGAACCCTCAAGGTCCGGGCCTATGAAATGCTCTCCGAAGGAGAGGATATTAAATATATCAACGAAGGAAATGAACCGGTCAGGGATTTATACGATGGAAAATTGTCTGTGGCCGCCGTAAAACTGGTATCCGACGGCTCCCTGGGTTCCCGGAGCGCCTGGCTGCTCAAGGATTACGCCGACCGGGCCGGCCATGTGGGCAACGGCAGGTGGGATGACGGGCAGATGTACCGGATCGCCAAGCGGGTGGCCGGCCGGGGATTCCAGATCGGAACCCATGCCATTGGCGATGCGGCGGTCCGCCAGGTTATTGACGTGCAAAAACGGGTCATCGACGAGCTGGGTCTTACAGATCACCGCTTCCGGATTGAACATTTCCAGATTGTTGACGCGGCGGATATTCCCCGGGCCATCGAATACGGTTTTATCCCCTCCATGGAAACGGTTCACGCCACTTCCGACATGAATATGGCGGAAGACCGGGTCGGCTCCGTGCGGATTTTATCTTCCTACGCCTGGCGCACGGTTCTGGAAAACAAGGGGATCATCGCCAACGGTTCCGACGCGCCGGTGGAACTGGTGAACCCCTACCACGGCCTGTACGCCGCAATTACCCGGCAGGACCGGGACGGCCAGCCCCCCAATGGATGGTATCCAAACCAGGCGCTGACCAGGGAGGAAGCCCTGCGGTCGTTTACCATTTGGGGGGCCTACGCGGCCTTTGCGGAAAAAACCAGGGGTTCCCTGGAGGAAGGAAAATACGCCGATTTTGTAGTTCTTGACCGGGACATCATGACCTGCCCCGCGGCGGAAATAAAGGACATCACCGCCCTGAAAACCGTTATCGGCGGCGAAGTGGTCTACGAAGCCGGTAAATGAACCTCAGCGGAGCAGAGCGCGTAAACTATGTTTACGCGCAAACTTGTTCGCAAAGGGGTATTAAACATCCTCATACACCTTCCCGTTTTGTACCCGGTACACTAAAGTACCGGGTTTCCGGTACCGTTCAAAGGGCTCTTCGGGAAGAAATGTATAAAAGGCCTGATCATAACCGGGCATAACCGCCAGGAACCGCTTCCGTTTTTCGCCGTCCATCTCCAGCAACACATCATCCAAAAGAAGCAGGGGATTTTTCCCCGTCATCCCGGAAAACCGGCGGGCCTGGGCAGTCCGGAGCAGCAGGGCCAAAAGGCGGCGCTGGCCGGTGGAAGCGGTTCCGGCAAATTCCGTCTGTCCCTGGGAAAAAATATACCGGTCCCGGTGGGGGCCTGAAAGGGAAACCCCCGCGACGAGATCCATGGCCCGCCGGTCCCGTAAAAATACGGTTATCGCCGGAATGTCCCCCTGTTTCCAGGATGGAACGTACTGTACCCCAATACCGGCTATACCTGAAACTTCCTGGTACAGGGGGCTGAAAATCCCGGAAAAAAGACGGGCCGCGGTCTCCCGTTTTTCCATAAGTTTTGTCCCGTAAAGGACAAACTGGGCGTCCAAAGCATCCAGCAGGGAGCCGGGATCGCCGGAACCCCGGTTTCCGCCGTATTCTTTCAGCACGTTGTTCCGGCTTTTTAATACCCGGCGATACCGGCGAAGGTCTTCCAGGTACACCGGATCATAGAGGCTTAAACATTGATCAAAAAACCAGCGCCGCCGTTCCGGGCTGCCGGCCACAAATTCCATATCTTCATGACAAAATACGATACAGGGAACCACCGAAAGGATATCCTTCCGGTCCTCAATCCGTTTTCCATCAAGGACAACGGTCTTTTTTCCCCCTTCATATTTAATCTGCACCTGATTAACAAGGGAATCCTGTAAAGTTACCGCCGCGGAAAACTCTTTTTCACCGGTTTTGGCAAGTTCTCTATCCCGAACACCCCGGAAAGAAGCGGCGTAGGAACAAAAATAGAGGGCCTCCAAAAAATTCGTCTTTCCCTGCCCGTTTTCGCCAACCAGAAAAACATCTTTTCCGTTGATATTAACTTCGGCATCGGCCAAATTGCGGAAAGCGGTAGTCCGCAAAGAAGTGAGGATCATCCGGATTAATCAAGATTCATAGGCATCACAATGTGAAAAAAGTCTTTTTCGGAAACCGGCACAATAGTTATGGCCTTTTTTTGTTCGGTAAACCGGATACTTATTTCTTCATCCTCAATGGCTTTACAGGGTTCCTCAATATACCGGTAATTCAGGGCAATGGATACTTCTTCCCCATCGTATTTACAGGGAATATCCTCTTTTGCGGTTCCGATATCGCTTTCTTCGGAATAAACAGACATAACACCCGGTTTAACCCCCAGGTATACCCGGCGGGATTTTTGTTCCACCATTAAGGATACCCGGCGCAGGGCATCAAGAAGTTCCAGGCGGTTCACGGAAAGAGAAAAACTTTGTGTTTCAGGAATAACCTTCCGGTAATTGGGAAATTGCCCTTCAAATAACACCGATGAAAGATTATAAGACCCAAACCGGATAAAAATGGTTTTATCGGTAACGGAAATTGAAATAAGTCCTTCATCACCCGCACGTTTTATCACGATATTCAGAATTTTTGGAGGAACAATGGCTTTTCCAAAATCGTTTATATCAGTTCCCACAGGTTTGTCGATATACGCCAGACGGCGGCCGTCGGTGGCAACCATCACTAATTTATCCTCGTTTTTTTCCAAAAGCACCCCATTCATAAAATACCGGGTTTCGTCATCGGAAACGGCGAAAACTGTTTGGGACACCATATTCTTGAATTCTTTAACCGGCACATCAAAAAAAGGAACGCTGGAAACCGGAAATTCGGGAAATTTCTCCGAAGCAATGCTTTTAAGCTGGAACCGGATGCTTTTTTTCGAAGGTTTAATCAGTATCTTGGCGTCTTTTTGGTCAAATTCCAGTTCCCCCTCAGGAATAGAATTTAAAATACTTAAGAATTTTTCGCCAAATACGGTAGTTGCCCCCGGTTCCAACACCGTAACCGGTACCTTGGTTTCAAAATTTACCTTCATGTCCGTCGCTTTTATGGAAAGAGTATCATTTTCAGCCTCTATAAAAATATTTGACAATACCGAAATGACATTTTTTGAGGTAATGATCTCCTGAGCTATGGTTATTTCCTTGAGCAGTACGCTCCGTTCGCAGGTAAATTTCATATATTCCTGTCTCCTATTCCTTTTATAGTTATATATATAAAATAGCAGTAATAATAGTAAGGCCGAAAATAAGTGGAAAACTTACTTAATTCATGATAATACATGAAATTATCCTTTGAATAATATCTGTATTATTATAAGAATTTTCCACCGTATCCACTCCGCTTTTGATTATACACTATTTTTCCCTGTTTTATAAACATCTTTTTAAGATTTGGCGCTGTATTCCTTTATCATTCTTTTCAGAATTTCGATAGTAGAATCCAAAGTCGGATCTGACCGGATTTGATCCTCAATTTTTTGGCAGGAATGCATTACAGTGGTATGATCCCTGCCCCCAAAAGCCTGACCCAGTTCGGTGGTGGAGTATTCGGTAATCTCATGGGCGATATACATAGCTAATTGCCGGGGAAAAACGATATTTTGGGTTCTTTTTTTCCCTTTAAGGTCATTGGGAGTCAAGGAAAAGTATTCCGCCACCACCCGCTGGATATTGTCTATGGACATATTGGCCTGCCGGGGGGAGGCAAACACATCCCGAAGCTGCTGCTGGGTATTTTCCAGGGTGATGGGCTGGCCCATCAATTTGGTATACGCGATAAGTTTGTTCAAAGCGGAAATAAGGTCCCGGACATTGGTAGAGACATTTTTACCGATTAAATCAATTACCTCATCGGGTACAAGGACTCCCTGACCTTCCAGGGTGGATTTTAAGATAGCGCAGCGGGTTTCGTATTTAGGGGGCTGAAGATCCACCTTGAGACACTGTTCAAACCGGGACATAAGCCGTTCGGAGATTTTTTTCAGCTCCGATACGGGCCGGTCACAGGTAAAGGCCAGTTGTCTTTTGGAGTCCATTAAGGTATTAAACGTATGAAATAACTCTTCCTGAACTCCCGGCTTGTCCTGAAAAAAATGAATATCGTCAATCAAGAGAACATCGGTATAACGGAACTTGTTTTTGAACGTGTTCGTTTTGTTTTCCGATATGGCCTGTACGAATTCATTGAGGAAGTTTTCTGCGGTGATATAGATGATCTTGGTGTCCGAAGATTCATGAATGTAGTTTCCGATAGCCTGCATGAGATGGGTTTTTCCCAGCCCCACACCTCCATAGATGAGAAAAGGATTATAAGCCGTACCGGGATTCCTGCTAATGGCAATAGCGGCATTGACGGCAAAACTATTATTTTCCCCGATAACGTACTTATCAAAGGTATAATCCTCCCGCAACTGAGGATGACGGGCCTTTTTTTCCGGTGTTTTGGGAGTTTGTCGATTGTTGGAACCGGGTTCCGGCCATTCGGGGCTTATTTTTCCGGTTTCTTCGGTTTGGGCCGGGCCAGGTTCCCCCCGTTTCCGGGGTATTACCTCAAAAAAAACGGTTAATTCCTTCCCCGTTAGTTCCTTCAATATGGTTTCAATACGGTTTTGATACCGCAGTCTCACCTGATCCCGGTAAAAAGAGGAAGGAACCGAAATGGTAATGGTGTTTTCTCCGGCCTTGAGATACTCCAGGGAGTTAAACCAGATGCTATATTCCTGTTCCTCCAGTTCCAGGCGCATCTGGTTCAATATTTCCCGCCAAAATACCTCATAATCCCATTCTGCCATGCCAAAACCTTTAACCAAAGAAATATATCAACATCTTATCCACAAGATAGATATTCATTATACATACAAATAGATGATAAGGAAATATTTTTTTGTTTTTTTACCTTAATACTTGAATAGTAAAAACATAGTAATTCCTTTTATTACAAAGAAATAAGCGTAAAAAACATAAAAATACAACCATCGGCGCATCCTCCTGGTTTTCCCGTCTATGGGGAACATTTTATACGGAAATTATACACAAGTTATACACATTGAAACTTCCCGTATACAGTCAAAACGGGTTGAGCCGTCTTATCCTTGGTGGAGAATCTTTATTGTACGTTACCTTTACTTTTTTGTTCAAGATCACTACACTAAAAACCATGAATTCTTCGTATTCGGCCCAAAATATCCAGGTTTTAAAGGGGCTGGAGGCGGTGCGGAAGCGCCCCGGGATGTATATCGGTACCACCGGCATTGACGGCCTGCATCATCTGGTCTTTGAGGTGGTTGATAATTCGGTTGACGAGGCCATGCAGGGGCATTGCGATACCATTCTGGTGGTCCTGGAGGGAAACGACGTGGTCCGGGTGGAGGACAACGGCCGGGGCATCCCCGTGGACATACACTCCGGCGAGGGTGTCAGCGCCCTGGAACTGGTCATGACCCGGCTCCATGCGGGGGGCAAATTCGACAAAAAGTCCTACAAGGTCTCCGGGGGCCTCCACGGGGTGGGGGTTTCGGTGGTGAACGCCCTTTCCGAATGGTGCGAGGCCGCGGTCCACATAGGCGGCAA
>JAIRMO010000019.1 GCA_031258625.1 Spirochaetaceae bacterium
CGGGGGACAAGCCCCTGAAACAAAAGCTGCAGGTCCCAGCCCTCCCGTTCCATACGGCTGTTGACGTATAAACCAAAGCCCATACATACGTACAGGCTTTCAACCAACAGGTAATTAAGGCTATACGCAAAAAACACAAGACCCTTGAGGCCCGCCGCGTGTTCAATAAAAGAAGAAAAAAGTTCGGGACCGAACAGTTCCAGGGTCATCAGGCAAAATATACATTCCCCGGCCAGGAGGAGGTATTCCAGGATCAGGGAAAAAAGCGTCAGGAGTACGCAAAAGTTAAGCCCCCGCCCTTCCAGGTCCCGGATCCGTTCCCGGGCCTTCTTCCCCCGCAGGCCCTCCAGGAGGCGTACCGGCATCCGGGCGGCGCGCCAGGGGCTCAGGCGCCGCCAGAGGAGGTCCCCGGCAAGGCCCCTTCCCAGGGTACGGCCCGCGCCCCGGAGGAGCCTTTTCAACCGGGCTCCGGGCTCGAAAAACCGTACCGAAATTACCCCTAGGATAAGACGGTCGAAAAGGGGCTTGAACCACCAGAGGATGCCGTAGGACCAGAGCCAGGAGGACACCGGGAGCCGCGCTGCCCCGAAAGCGAAAAGGGAGAAGGGCAGGACGAAAAGGGGGATAAAATAGAAAAAACTTTTCCGCCACAGGAGGAGCCCCGAATCCGCCGCTTCCCAGCCGTTTCGCTGCCTGAGGGTAAGGCTCCCCTGAAAAACGGGGGTCACCGGGGCTTTCTCCTGCCCGCGAAGGTGAAAAAACCGGCCGCCAAAACCCAGGCGGCAATGCCGGCGCCGTACCGGACGGCCGGGGGCATAAGGTGCCGGGAGGACCAAAAGGCTTCAGTTACCGCCGCCAGGACCAGGAGCAGGGCGCTTCCGGCGATGAGGGGCACGGCGGTTTTACCCGCCTTACGGATGGAAGCCCTCCGGGAGAGGCCCCGGGTAACAAAAAGGCGGAACCCCAGGAGCATCCCCGCCTGGGCGCTGAGTACGATGGCGGTAAGTTCAAAGGCGCTGTGGGCAATGATGAAGGGAAAAAAGGTCGACCCGAATCCCCGGGTAACGATGTGGGCCGCCGCGGCGCCCAGGAAGATCCCGTTGAAGCAGAGGATAAGGAGGCTGCCGGCCCCCGCGAGAATTCCCCCGGCGAAGGTTCTAAAGGCAATGGAAATATTGTTATAAATATAAAAGCCGAACATATCCGCATCGGAACTGACATCCCGGGGGGTAAGATAATACTTGCTTTGGGGGTTATACATATTTTCCAGTTCCGTCACCTGGGTTTCCGGCATAATTTCATACACAAATGAAGGAAAATGAAGGCATAAAAAGAAAAAAAAGAGGCCGAACCCGTAGAAAATCAGGTGGGTTATTCCCAGGCCCCGCCAGTGGGCCCGTACCGTTTGGGGAAAGGTCCGGAAGACAAATCCCGCGGCCTCCTTGAGGGACCAGGTCCGGCCCCCGTAAAGGATCTGGTTCCCCTCCAGGGCCAGGTAGTTAAGCCGGTTTATCAGGGCGGGATCAAAGCCGTGGGCTTTGGCGGTGTTAAGATCCTGGGTTATTTCCCGGAAACTCCGGGGAAACCGGCGGGCATAGGCCCGAATCTCTTTGGCCCCGCCGTTGACGACCCCCTCAAATTCGTCCCAGAATTTTTTACGGCCCCGGATAAAGGTTTGTTCATTCACCGGTTTTCCCCCCGGAGTTTACGGGCCACGGCCAAAAGGTATTCCGAATCCGACAGGCCGGGGACGGCGGTTTTTTCCCGCAGGGACTCCGCATAGACATGGGCGATCTCGTCCGCCCGGGCGGGGGACAACAGGGGATACCGCCGGGCAAACATCAGGATCGTCTGCTTTTCCTCATGGGTCATCACCCGGGAAGGGGTAACGGCCGGGATTACCGAAGTCTCCCATCCGGCGAGGTTCTGTTCCGGACTCCGGGAGCTGGCGGTGTACACCACCAGGGTATCCCCCGCCCAATCCCCCAGGCGCCGGAATCCGGGGCTCAGGGTGATAAGCAAAAGGGCGATGAGGTAGAGGAACATAAAGGTATCGGCGAAACGCAGGAGGTTCCGCAGGAAGGAGGCCCCGGGACCGATGGGGGAACCGTCGCTTTGGACCACCCGGAGTCCCAGAATTCGCTTCCCCGGGCTTTGTCCTTTAGAAAAAAGCTCAAACAGTACATGGTAAAACCAGTTGATGCCGAACAAAAGGATCATAAACCCCCAAAGTCCCAACACCTGCCCCAGCAAACCGGCGGTTAGGGTCAGGAGGATCACCAAAACGCCCTGAATTCCCGTGTCAATGGCATAGGCGCAGGAACGGACAAGCAGCCCCGCGGGGTACAGGACAATTCCAATACCCTCCGGGGTTTGAACGCCTATGGAAGTGTCATCGAGGGTATACATAGACTCCGGCATTAATTACAACATATAGGCGCCTATCACGGCGATAATGGAGGTGATCAACATCACCGGCAGGAACGCCAGATAGATAATGGACAGAATCCCAACGAACTTCCAGAAGGATTTGTTGTTTTTAAAGGCCGATTCCAATTCCTCCTCGGAATTATTTTGGAGAAATTTTTTAATTTTGTTTCCAAAATTATAGATGAATCGGGCGGGAAAAAAACATATCATCCCGGTAATGATGATGAGGACTCCGGTGAAGATCGTAATCCCGCTGATAACCCCCACCTCGACCGTATCCGCGGTATCGAGGCTGGTCAGCATATCGATCAGGAATCCTCCCCAGGCCCCGGAAATCAAAAAAAGTACCCCCCCCAACATGGTGCCCCCGGCGCCGATAAAGGCCAGGATCCCCAAAAACCGCAGCCAGGGGGAAGCCCCTTTTAAATACAAAACCATGGTTTTCGTGAGCCTCCATTCGGGGGCCAGGGGATTTACCGCGTTCACATCGGTTTGCGGGCTTTGATAAAAATTATCATTATCAGACATCTGTTTCTCCTCATCCAAAACGGGCCGTCTCCAAACGGCCGGGTTCCGGGACCGGCTTAAACACCGAATCTGTTCGGGAACCCTGGGGATTCCCGCGGACCAAGGTCCCTATATGTGTGCTTGGGGTCAGACCCTCTCCGGGGGTCAGACCTCCCCTTTCCGGCAACTATGGGTTTTCGGAAGGCAATCTATAGTTCCCTTTCCGATTCCAGGGCCACCGAAAGGCAAAAGGTATCGCCTCCGGCCGAAAAGGGGATACAGATGATCCTGACCTGAGAGATCGGCCATTTGATGAGATGATCCTTACCTTTTATGATGGTGGGCAGGGAAATGATCAGGCGGAAACTCTCCTCAAGCTCCCGCTTGGCGTTTCCCGCGATGATATTAACGATTTCCCCGACCGCGTCCAATGTTTCATCGTCCAGGGCCGTATGTTCCCTTCCGGTCAGGCTGCCGGTTATTTTAAGGGCAAAGGCGGTCTGCATGGATATAACCACCGCCCCCCGGGCCTCGCCGGTAAGACCGATAATCCCGGAAACATCCCAGTTGTAGGCCGTATTTTTATCAATAAAAAAAGCCCGCTCCGGGGTAATCATATAGCCGATAAAGTCCTTAAAAACATTGAGACACACCTCCACAAAGGGCTTTATGTATCGTTCCACCGATCCTCCTTTCTAATCCTGTGTATATATAGTATATCACCGATAAAACAAAGAATCAAATGTTTTGCTCCAGGCCCACCCCCACAGGCTCCCCCCAGGATAAACGCATAGAAATTCGCGTCCTCCTCTTTTGGGCGCATTTCCGGCGCTTCGCACCGGAAACCGGGCTTTCCGATCGAGTAGGAGGCTGCCCATTAGTTGGGCAGCCGTCCTCTCACACCACCGTGCGTACGGTTCCGTACACGGCGGTTCAATGGGTTGCGTGCAGCATCTCTAGCCGCCGGGATCTGGCCCGCAGTTCTTCATACCGCTTGACCAGATTTGGAAATCCCAGCGATTCAAGACAGTGGTTACTCAGGGATGTAGTGAGTATCCAGCTTCCGGCTGTCCGCCAATAGCCTTTTCGGGTATTCGCCCATTGAATGGCTTGCTCTTGGTGTATCCCTAACCGTATCAGGTTCACAATTCGCGTCCGCACCCGTTTCCAGCGTTTCCAGTATATTTGCCGTATCCGCCGTCTCAACCATTCGCTGAGCCGTTTCAGATACGTCTTTATGTCCGCAATACGGTAGTACCCTAACCACCCTTGCAACAGAACGGTCAGTTCCTCCAGTATCCCTTCGATGGTCCCGCTTCGTTTCCGGCTGGTCAGCGCCTTTAACCGATCTACCAACCGTTTCAGTGGCTTTTCATGTACCCGTATCCTGA
>JAIRMO010000044.1 GCA_031258625.1 Spirochaetaceae bacterium
GAGCGGCGGGGTATTGAAGATTTCTCCTTGAAATCTTTGCGTATGCGGGGGAACATATCCCCCACACCCCCAGAATCACGCCGCAGAGCGGCGGGGAATTAAACCCATAGAGATTAAAAAAAATCGCGCGGGGCGCCGGACGCGCCCTTAACGCAGGGGCGTATAGCTGCGGTTGGGGTCCCACATACCCTGCCGGGTTTCACCCTGGACGCGGGGAATATCCAGCACCATACCGGGGTAAATCAAGTCGGGGTTATTGGGTTCGGGCATCCTGGCCCGGTTCGCGTCATAGAGCAGCCGCCACTTGGTGGGATCCCCGTAGGCCCAGGGCCGGCCCGCGATGTTCCACAAACAGTCCCTCGAAACGGCCCAGGGTCTGACCGTATATTGGGAGGGCAGCGCCTGGGTAACGTCCGGGGCCGGAGACGGCGGGGCCGCAATCTGGGGGGGCGGGACCGATTCCTTGGGAGGGGCGTCGGTTACCTGGGCCAGGGCGTTGATAACCTGGCGGGCCGCCTCTATGGCCTGGTCCCACTCCTCGGCGTTCCTGAAAACAAGGGCCGCGTTATAGAAATTCTCCGCCCTGCCGAATTCGGCGGGGTACCGGGCGGCGGCCCCCACGGATTTGGCCCAGTTAAAACGGTTCCGGGCGGCGGTAATGGCGTTTTCGGTTTCCCGGATCTTTAATTGGAGGAGTATGTATTCGTCGGACAACCGGGCATACCGGATGGCTTCGGCGGCATATTCGGCGGAGGCGTCATAATCGCCGTACTCAAAGGTCTCCTGGGCCATGGCGGTAAACCGCTTGCTCTCAAGAAAATACCGGTTGTTACGGATACCGCCGGGCAGAATCGGCGCGGCATCCGAAGAAGCCGCATCGGCCATTACCGCAAGGGGGATAAAAAGGGGCAGATCAGGAAAATTCAGGGTAAAGCCCGTTTGGGCGCCCCAGACCATCAAGGCCGCTAAACAGGATATTCCTCGTTTCATAGGGTGTCTCCTTCCAGAATAATTTCGGCGTCCCGGGCGTTTTCATCGCTTTCGATCACCTTTTCTTCCGCTTCCCGTATGGCATCCTCGGCCAGCCGGCGTTTTTCCCGGGCGGCGTCCCGGACCGTAATGAACCGGGATTCCGCCTGGGTATACCGGGTTACCGCTTCGGCAAACTGCCGGTTGGAAAATGAGACATCCCCCTGTTTAAGGATCTCCGTGGCGGCGTCGTAGTCCTTTTTCAGGGCCACATGGGCCTTGAGGGCATAGGCGTCCTCTTGTACCTTGGCCGCGGCGGCTCCGTGTTCGGAGGCAAAGGTTTCCCATCCAATGTCCAAGACCAGGGAATACCAGAGCCTCGCCTGCTCCGCCTTGTTCCGGGCCTCTGGTATATGGCCGGCGTCGTAACCGGAAACGGCGGCGCGGCTTATCGTATCGGCAAATTCAAAATTAACGGGCTCATACTTGACAAAATCACGGGCCACAATTTCCCGCCGGGTGGTATAGGCCCCCAAGCCGGCTTCCAGGGCCTTATACATATCCACGGCGGTAAACGCCGAAGCCGCCGCCGGATAATAGTCCTCGGCATCGTATTGGGATACGGCCTTTTCCACCATAGCGTCCGCCGCCCGGAGGCGGTCCGGGGTAATACGCTCGGCTCCGGCTTTTACCGCCCCTTCCCGGGCGGCGCGTATCTCTTGTTCCCGGTCCGCCGCATAGCGGGGCAGGCACTTCCGGGCAAGGTCATCAAAGGCCTTCGCAACGGCCCGGTAGGTTTCGGCGGCGGCCCGGAATTCCCCTAAGGTAGCGGACGCCGGTTCGCCCAGGGACTGGTACTGCCCTTCCGCCGTTTCCCAATCCCGGGGGAAATACCGGGGGCTTTCAATATCAACCGCCTGGGTCCGGGATGCCTCGACCTGGGCTCTTGCCGCTTCCAGGGCGTCAATCGCCGCTTGATCCGGCGGCCCCTTTCCGGGATCCGCCGGGGAGGGGGCCGCCGGGGACTCCGGCGTTGCCGCGGGAGGAGCCGCTTCGGGAGCCGGGGTTGTTTTACAGGAAATAAGGGCCGCGGCGATCAAAATTCCTACCCAAGAGATAATCTTATATCCGTTTCTCATGAATTCAATACCCCTCAATCTATAATATCCGAAGCAATTCAAAATCAACCGAATGGTGAAACCGACTCATCTTATAAACCAGTATACCCCTCTTTTTTTCTATAGGCAAGATAAAAATTACCTTTGGCTTTTACCCCCTGGTCAAAGGACCGGGCACAAAAGGTCAAGGCATCCCGGTTCTCCTGGGCCTCCGGTCAGGATCTTAAATCATAATTCCGCGGAGCCGCAAATTGGGGGCTGGCCTTATATACAAAATTAGGTATAATGAACACAATAAAGCAACGGGGTTCTTCAATCTTTCCAAAGAGAGTTCTAAAATTTGAAAGCGGCTCCTATGAAACGTTCAAAACCTGGGGCTTTGAAACAGCCCCGGGTTATACCGGAGCCCCTGGTTTTACGGGCGCCCCGAATTCGAGGTACTTATGCCGGACATCACCTATGATATTTTAAAAACCTACGGTATCCTTTCCGAAGAAAAGGGAGGCTGGAAAAAAGAGCTGAACCTGGTCTCCTGGAACGGCCGGACTCCAAAATTCGACCTGAGGGACTGGGCGCCGGGGCACGAAAAAATGGGGAAGGGCATCACCCTTACTAAAGAAGAAGCAGCAAAACTGATGGAGTGTTTATCCCTTGCCCTGAACGGCCGGGAATATTAGGGGCCTGTATTCCGGTTGTATTTGAGGGGATAGCCCAAGGCCCCTCCCCCCCCCAAGGGCCTAAACAGCGAGAACCCGCCCTTGCCGCGAAGCGAGCTGTACGGCAAGCCGCGCGGTATCCCAGGGGAGCGCTGATTTATTCAATCGAGAATAAATCAGCGCTCCTCTAATGTGGTTTTTTCGCCGTTTTTCGTAGAAAAACGAGAAAAATAATAGGGCAGCGGTGGTTAGCGTCACGTTAATCAGCGTTGCCCTAGTTTGAACGGAGGCTCCTTCGATTTGACCGGACCGGGGTCTTAGAAGGAAAGGTACCGCTGACTGCCGCCTCTCCCGCCGCCTTTTTCACCCAGGAGGGAGGCGACGGCCCGCCTGGTCATCTGGTCACAACGCTCGTTATATCTATTCCCCGCGTGTCCCTTAACCCATTGCCAGTCAATCAGGAAATTTGCCGCCAATTCGTCCAACCGCTCCCATAGGTCCCGGTTTTTTACCGGCTTCCGTTCCCCGGTGCGCCAGCCGTTCCGCTTCCAGGATTTTATCCAGGCGCTCATTCCCTTTTGAACATACTGTGAATCGGTAAACACCGTAACATCCTGAGGGGGAAGTCTCAGCGTTGATAAAGCTTTTAGCGACTCCAGGGCGGCGGTTAATTCCATACGGTTGTTGGTAGTATCAAATTCCGCGCCGTAATTTTCGGTGATAATTTCCCCTTCTTCTTTCGTAGTCCGGGGGGAAGTCTGAAGACGACTCCTGTTTTCTTTATTCGGGCTGTTGCCCCGAATAATCATATAAGCCCAGCCGCCCGGGCCAGGATTCCCCGAACAACCCCCATCGGTATAGATTTTTATGCCCATTACATTTCCTTAAAAAAATAACTCTCCCCGCCGCAAGCGGCCGGATTTTTGGGTATTACCCCTTTGAATAAACAATAAAACGCTGTTTTTTGGATTTGGAGGCTTTTTCAAAATTCGGCTGGTTTTAAAAAAGCCTCTTGGGTTAAAATTTTTGTACCGGTTCCCATTTTCCCGAATTCGCGGAGGCAAAAAGGGCGTCCAAGACGGCCATATTGGCTATTCCATCGGATACGGGAATCGGCGCTCCGGTTTTGTTGATGATGGCTTCCGCAAAGGCGTCAAATTCCAGCAGGTACTGATCGGCTATTTCGGTCTCTACCAGCCGTTCCCCGACGGCGGTGGAGACCGATACCCGTCCGGGATAATCCCCGTACATGTTAAAGGGCAATTCCACCGTAAGGCAGCCGCCGGTTCCCAGGGCGGTAACCTTCTGACGGGGGAAAATTTGGGTGCCCACGGTGAAGGAGGAACTCCGCCCCTCCCCAAAGTCAAGCAGCGCCCCTGCCAGGATATCCACCCGGGAGGAAGGATCCCGGAGGAGTTTACAGATCACCCCCTGGGGTTCCGCCCCCTGGAGGAGCCGGGCGGTGGAGACCATGTAGCAGCCTATATCCAATATACCGCCCCCGCCGTAGGCGGAGATATTCCGGATATTGGCGGGATCGGTATTGTTATAGGTAAAAATCCCCTGGGTTATCAAAACCTTTCCCAATTCCCCGGATTTAACAATTTCGGCGGCCCGGATCCATTGGGGGTGGAAGCGGTACATAAAGGCCTCCATCACCAGGACCCCCTTCTTCCGACAGTACTCCGCCGCATCCGCCGCGTCCCGGGCGGTGAGCCCCAGGGGTTTTTCACAGAGGATGGGCTTTCCCGCATCGGCGGCTTTTTTGATGTATTCCCCGTGGAGGTGATTCGGCAGGGGGCAATAAACAAAATCCACCTGGGGATCCGCCAGCAGCTTCTCGTAGGAGTCATAGGCCACGGCAAAATTCCAGAATTCGGCGTACTCCCCGGCCTTGGCGGCGTTCCGGGAAGCGACGGCATAGGGTTCAACCAACAGGGACGATTTAAGGGCAACCCCGACCCGCAACGCATAATGGGCCGAACAACCCAGCACCCCCATTCGTAATTTTTCCATACCCGCATTCCTCCTTAATTATGGGGAACACTCCCCATAGTACGTTGTTTATGGGTATAATGCAGAGAATTTCCCATAATGTCAAATCCGCGCGTTGCCCATATAATCCCCGGGCCGCGGCCCGTTTTTTCGCTTACCGGCGGGAGGATCTCAAAATTATGGCTCCGCCGGGCCATTAAATTTTAAAACCGCCCCTATTATAACCCATATTGTGATTTTAGGTATTGCCGTTAATGCCATAATTTAGTATTTTATTATAAGAAAGTCCTCACCCATGTATGAGGCGAAATCCATTTCATATTATACCGGTTCTATCGCAACAGGCGCGAAGCCCTGCAGGCGCGAAGCCCTGTGGCTATTCAAAAGCCCGGTAAGAAAAGAGGAGAAAAAGAATCATGGCTAAACAGTTGTTGTTCAACGAAGAAGCCCGCCGCAAATTGCTTGCGGGCGTGGAGCAGATTTCCAAGGCCGTTAAGGTAACCTTGGGGCCCAAGGGCCGGAACGTCCTTTTGGACAAGAAATTCGGCGCCCCTACCGTGACGAAAGACGGCGTATCCGTCGCAAAAGAAGTTGAACTGGCCGACCCCTACGAAAACATGGGGGCTCAACTCCTTAAAGAAGTGGCCACAAAAACCAATGATGTCGCCGGGGACGGGACTAC
>JAIRMO010000095.1 GCA_031258625.1 Spirochaetaceae bacterium
CCCCTGGTATAGCTCACCGCGGAACTTTCATTTTGAGCCTGATAGGCCAGAATTTCCCGAGACTTGGGTCCAGGCGGTTCCACGATGATCCGGGGAGCGCCGGGGATGGACAACTCAGACAGGCTTTTTTCGTCGATCATAATCTCTTCTCCTTGGGGAATCAGCTTGCCGGAGCTTCCGCACATAATCGCCGCATCCGGTAAAAACAACACCTGGTTTGTCTTTTATCCGGGTGATAAATTCATTCAGCATGGCGATTCGGGAAGACCGGCCGATAAACTGGGGATGCATGGTTAAGACATAAACCCGTCCATCTCCCTCGGCATACATACCGTCAAATTCGGAATTCCAGAGATCCAGAACCGGACCTGTGGGATACTGGGGAGGTCCATAGGTGAGGCCGTACATGAAAAAGGCCGCGTCATCCAAAATCCATGAACAGGGGAGCTCCCATATACCGGTGGGCTGACCCCCCTCGGTATGCTGATAGGCAAATTCATCATCCATCATGTTGCTTGAATAGGCCATCCCGAATTCCTTGAGCAAATCAAAAGTGATATCCGAAAACTCCCAGCCCGGCGCCCGGTATCCTTCGGGCTGTTTTCCCGTAAGCCGGGTAAGGCTGTCCAGGCCTTTTTCAAAGGCGGCCCGTTCCTCCGCCGGCGCCGTCCGGGGAGGCCATTCGTGGGCATAATTGTGATGGCCGATCTCGTGGCCGGCGTCAACAATGGTCTTACAGATATCGGGATAGGTATCCGCCGCATAACCGGTAATAAAAAAGGTCGCCGGCAGATTGTGGGCTTTAAGCAGCTTGAGAATCCGGGGAACGCCGGTTTCCGGGCCATAATATCCCTGAGAAAGAAGAACCGGTCCTATGCGGTTTATTTTATCTCGGGAAGTCCACAGGGTTTCCCCGTCAATATCAAAGGTAAGGGCAACATATAGTTTGTCCCCGCGTATATCATTCATTTTTTCCCCGTTTTAAAGCCATTTCAATTTAACAATTTTTTGACTAAAGATATATAGTACCGGAGAGCCCCGTCCAGCTGGGAAATTTCCACCCCCTCGTCAATGGTATGGGAGACTCGGTAATCGCCGGGGCCAAAGATAATAGTAGGAATCTTTCCTATGGACACCAGGTGGGAAGCGTCGGTACCGGCGGATTTTCCCTCAAAAACCGGGGGCTTTCCAAACAGTTCCCGGTATGTCTCCACGCATCGCTGAACATAGGGGTTATCCTCACCCATCCAGAAGGGCTCATGCCAGATTTCGGGGTTGATGAGCGCCTCCGGTTCCCCGGGATCTGAGGAAGTTTCGTCGATTAAGGCGCCGCCCTTCCTGCCGGGGAGCCGGCCGGTGACCTGGGTTATGACTTCTTCGATCTGTTTTACCGCCAGATCGCCGGTCTCACCGGGCATCATCCGCCGGTCAAGGTAAAACACACAGGAATCGGGGATAACGTTGATCCGGCCGCCGCCATGGATGCCCACGACACTGACGCTTCCCAGAGGATCTTTAAAACGATCATCCCGGGAATAGGAAAAGTCGAGGGCATTTAACCCTTCGATGATCCGGTTTGCCAGGATCACCGCGTTTTTGCCAAGCCCCGGCCGGCCGGCATGGGAAGAACGGCCCTTGACAAAAACATCGATCATGAGGAGGCCCCGGTTCCCTAAACAGATATCCAGGTTGGTCGGTTCGCAGTTTACCGCAAAATCGGCCTTAAGGCCCTGGGAAAGGAGATATTTGGTACCATACTGGCTGTGGTTTTCCTCATCCCCCACGGCGGTCAGGATCACCGTCCCGGCAAAAGCCGCGCCCTCCCGCTTGAGATGGATGAGAGCCGCAAGGCCCGCGGCGATACCGGCCTTCATATCCGTACTGCCCCGGCCATAGAGATACCCATTCCGAATCTCGGCGCCAAAGGGGTCCAGGCTCCAGCCCGTACCGGCGGGTACCGTATCGATATGGCCGTTAAACAGAAGCGTTGGGCCGGGTTTTGTTCCCTCCAGGACGGCGATCACACTGCGGATGCCAGGTTTGGGCTCTTCAATCTTATAGGGGATCCCTTCCCGAGTGAGGGCCTCAACAATAACCTGGGCGCATTTTCCGGTATCTCCCGGAGGGTTCTCCGAATCGGCCCGGACCAGCTTTTGGAGGAGGGAAATCATCTCAGACATATCGTTGTTATTCGTCATCCCAAAATTCTCCGCGCTGCCAAGGGTCAATTATACTAAATACGAGACGCTTCATTTTAAAATGTTACCATACCTGCCCCTGCGCCTGGGTCCGAATACGGTTTGCCTGAGCGAGCCGCTGCCGTAAACGCAGGATCGCCTTGTTGACATTCTGCTGAAGTTCTAGCGGATTGTAAAGGGCGCATTGTTTATGGTATATAGTGAACCAATCCCAAGACTTCAGTTTTGGAAAGGCTCAAAGGCAAGGAGTTTTTTTGAAAAAGGGCTTTGGCGGATACTTCTTTTTGACCTTTTTAATAGGGTTCGGTTTTTTTACGATGGGGTTAATGGATCCCCTGTACGATACCTATGTACCCCTCTTTTTGCGGCGTTATATCGGGTCCAATGC
>JAIRMO010000163.1 GCA_031258625.1 Spirochaetaceae bacterium
CGGGGCTCAAGTAACCACGGCGTTCAACCTGGCCGGGGGAGAAGTACCGGCCTGGATCATCCGTAACGGGGTGAATGACGCGGCCCCGGACGGGGACACGAATTTTGACGACTTTGGGAACACTAATTCCGCTGCCAACGCCAACGGGGCCATACGCTTCGTGGTGGGGGCGAAGGCAACCACGCCGATCCCAACCGATCCCTCGGCCTCGGTCTTGAAAATAACGGACGGGGTGTTTGAATCAGGCGCGGATACCACCAGTCCGGCGATAGGCTTTACCACCGCCGGCTATACGACCGGGAATGCCCAGGTGTATTACGCGGCGGTAAGCTCCGGCGAAGGCGCCCCCGCCGCGCTTTCCGGGTATACCGGGTATCTGGGGGAATTCGCGGAGGCTGCCCATACGGCCCAGACCATAAGCCTGCAAGCCGCCGACAATGACGTGTACCTGCTCGCGGTCAAGGACGGCAAGGTGAGCGCGCCCTACCTGATCCCCAGGGGCTGGACAGGAAACTGGAGCAATCCCTACATGACCTTCTACGTAAAGTCCAATGGGAAGGATACCAACGATGGTATTACCGCCAATACACCGCTGAAGACCATAGATAAGGCGCTGGAAATACTGAAGGAGACCTATGAGGCTGGTCCTTGGCCGGCGGACAAGTGCGCCGCAATCGTTATTCGGAATACGGTGAATGTGAGCGGTAGAATTGTTATAGACGGCAATGTTCATCCGCCCATAGATCTGAAGGGCGAATCCGGGGTGTTGAAGGTGGTTACGAATATCATCCCCAATGGGAATTTACTATATTTAGAAAACAACGCCAAGGCAGCCATGGAAGACGGCCTGACCTTGCAAGGGAGCGGGTCGAAGACGGATCGTTGGAGCCGCGGGGTATTGATTAACGAGGGTTGCGAGTTTACCATGAATGGGGGGGTAATCAAGGACCATGGGTATGGTTCTGGGAGTGGAGTATACATCTATGGCGGCACGTTTATCATGAACAAGGGAAAAATCTCGAACAATGATGGTCAATATTCCGGTGGCGGGGTAGAACTCAATATGGGCGAATTTATCATGAACGATGGGGAAATCTCAGGCAATACCACTTCTGCCACCAGTGATTATGACAACGGCACAGGGGGCGGGGTATATATTGGCGGGGTTTCCAACCTCGCCAGGTTTACCATGAACGGCGGGGTAATCAAGGGTAATACCGCCGGGCAATATGGAGGCGGGGTAGGTATTGCTCAGAGTGGGAAAGGTATAGACGGCAAATTATTCGTAAAGACCGGCGGCACAATTTACGGTTCTGACGGCGGCGCGAACGCTAATTACGTAAGGGCCTATTCAGGCTTCTATCCGACAGGGTCGCCAATATCGAAGCGGGGTCATGCGATAGGGGTGTTCAATGGGGCATGGTACCTAGACACGACCGTATCCGGCAATCTAGAGGTGGGCGATTTAGGAATATTAAAGTGATAAAACCGGCGCCCTTTAGCCTCCCGGTAACGCACCGGCATCGGCATTGAACGCAAGCCCTCCCCGCAGGCGCAGGGGGGTCAGTCACCGGTTTGAGTGAAGCCCCCGAAGAGGGGGCCGGCTCTATACCCGTCCCGCCCCGGAAACGAACGGTTCCGGGGTTTTAAACAGACCCCAGGAGGGACCTTTGCATGAGATTATCCGCCGCCATCGTTTTGCTCTGTACCTGGTCCTGGCTTTTGCCGCGGGGGCTCTCCTCTCAGGACTTTTCTTCCATCGACAGGGATCTCTCCGCGCTGGAAGACTTAATTCTCGATACGCTGAAGAATTCCGAAACGCAGACGCGGCAGTTGGACGACTTACGGCGGAACTTGGCCGAGAGCGAAGCCTTAATCGGGAACTACGAGACCATAATAACCGGGCGGGAGCGCTTGTTACGGGACTTACGGACTCGGCTGAACGAAATGTCCGAAATCTCCAAGAGGCAGTCGGACTTATCGCGGAAATACGCGGAAAGCTCACGATTTTGGAAGACCTTTACGCTGATAGGGCTGCCGGCGGCGGCGCTCCTGGGCGGGGGCCTGATTTGGATGGTAAAGAGTAAATAAGAGGGGCCATAGGCGCTTACTTAGGAAGCAAAGGAACCCCCTCTGGGGGCGAGGGGGAGTGGGGGTCAGACCCCAAAGCCCCTGATTGGGGGGGTAGGCGGAGGAAAGAGGCCCGCCGTAACCGGCGGGCCTCTTTCCTCAGGCGTAGGGGGGGCGGGCGGCATCCGTGCCTGTCCGCGGGAAAAGGCGGGGAAACAGCCCCCCCTTCTTTTTTCCGCATATATCTTTACTATCCCGCGATAATACTTGACTAAAAACAAAAAAATGATTATTATTAATAGTGAGGTAGTAGTCCCGATAGGGTGATTTTGAATCTGTTTTATTAGTTACGGAAAGAACGTGTTGTGATAGTGGTTTATAACCCGTTATACTGTAAAGAAGTACCGCTTGTTTTTACGCACGGTTCTGTTGATTTTACCTGCTTTTTTTTCTGCCTTTATATTGCTGATTGATTTTGTTGTACCGCCGTACATTCATCTTCCCATAACCGGATTAATAGCTCAAAGCCCCCCATAACCGTGCGATTTTGAAAGGGGCTATCTGCCTTTGAAACGAGGAAGGATTATGAAACTAAAATACCGTTTAAGTCTTATTGTTATTTCGGTGGTGGTTATCATTATGGCGACCATATCTATCATTTTGTTGAACCGCGCGTCTTCTTTGCAGATGGAGACCTCAAAAATAAGCCAGGAACGGCTGGCCGCGGAACAGGCCAGGATCATTCAGATGCGGTATGAGGCCTATATCCGTACCGCCCAGACCCTGGCCGATACCCTGGCCGATTATGACCGGGCCGATGTGGGCAGGCAGCGGAACCGCTTTGATCAGTTCATGGAATCGGTTTTGCAATCCGAAGACCGGCTGATCGGCCTTTTTGTAGTCTTTAAACCCAATACCATCGATCCCGGTATGGACGCCGCCTTTGCGGGGAGCGTCGGCAGTACCGAAACCGGCCAGTGGGCCAACTGGTATACCCGGCGTTCCGGGAGAGCCGAACACCTTACCTATGACAACGTAGAGGGGATTATGCAGGATATCACCGGAGAAAACGCCCGGAAGGATATCATCTACAATCCGGAAGCCCTGATCCTGGACGGTGAAAAGATCAATACGACCAAGATCACCGTACCGGTGATTCACCGCGCCACCGGCGAGGTGGTAGGCCGGGTAGGGGTGAATATCAATATGACCTATATACAGCCGGTGGTAGACGAACTCATCAATAACACGGCCCTGAAAGATATCAGCGCCGTAACGATTTATTCCCATAACAGCACGGTTATCGCCAGTTATGCCGGGGAACACATCGGGAAACCCCTCAGGGAGGCGCAAGCCAGCCTCTACGGCGCATATACCGACGCGGCCCAGGACGCGATACTGCGGGGGGAAAAGATACGGCTGTCCGTATATTCCTCAATCCTCAAAAAAGACCTGGAACTCATCATCTATCCCTTTTTCATCGGTAAAACCGGTATCACCTGGTCCCTGATGATGGGTACGGAAAAAAACATTATCCTGGATGAAGTTACCGCCCTAACCTTCTTTACCCTCATATCGGGGATACTCGCGGCGCTTATCACGGCGGTGATCATCTTCCTTGTCGCCGGGAAAGTGGCCGAACCCATCGTCAAGGTGGCCGGTACCCTCAAGGACATATCCGAAGGCGAAGGGGATCTTACCAAAACAGTGGCGATCAAATCCCAGGACGAAATCGGCGACATGGCCCAATACTTTAACGCGACCCTGGAAAAAATACGGAATCTGGTAGTGGTCATCAAGAATCAATCCGTCAACCTCTTTGATATTGGGAACGAGCTTTCCGACAATATGTCCGAAACCGCCTCGGCGGTCAAACAGATCACCGCCAATATCCAGAACATCAAGAGCCGGGTTATCAATCAGTCCTCCTCGGTTTCCGAAACCAACGCAACCATGGAACAGATCACCATCAACATCGATAAACTCAAGACCCATGTGGATCGTCAAAGCAACAGCGTGGCCCAGTCCTCCTCGGCTATTGAGGAAATGCTTGCCAATATCCAATCGGTTACCCAGACGCTGGTTAAAAATGCCGCCAATGTCCAGGAACTGATAGACGCCTCCGAAGTGGGCCGTTCGGGGCTTCAGGAAGTGGCCGCGGACATCCAGGAGATCGCCCGGGAGTCCGAGGGGCTTTTGGAGATCAACGCGGTGATGGAAAATATCGCCAGCCAAACCAACCTCTTGTCCATGAACGCGGCGATTGAGGCCGCCCACGCCGGAGAAGCGGGGAAGGGCTTCGCCGTGGTGGCCGACGAGATCCGAAAACTGGCGGAGAATTCCGGGGAACAGTCCAAGACCATCAGCGCGGTACTCAAAAAGATCAAAGATTCTATCGACAAGATAACCAAATCCACGAACAGCGTTCTTAACAAATTTGAGGCCATAGACACCGGAGTGCGGACCGTATCGGATCAGGAAGAAAACATCCGGAACGCCATGGAAGAACAAAGCGCGGGGAGTAAACAGATCCTGGAAGCTATCGGGCAATTAAACGAGGTTACCCAAATGGTCAAAGGCAGCTCCGAGGAGATGCTTGAGGGGAGCCGGCAGGTAATAGAGGAAAGCAAAAACCTGGAAATGGTAACCCAGGAGATAAGCAACGGGATGAACGAGATGGCTACCGGAGCGGATGAGATCAATGTGGCGGTCGGCCGGGTGAATTCCATCAGCGGGCAGAACAAGGAAAATATCGACGTCCTGGTAAAGGAAGTCTCGAAATTTAAAGTTGAGAGTTAACGTATAGAACCTGCCCAAAACCGCGCGCGTTAGGGTGCGGTTTTGGGACGGGCTCGTATATTGGATGTATTCGACAACCCAGGGGGTTGTCTCACAATCCGTTTTTTTATAGGCGCTCTTGACATAACGGATAAGAGTTGGTTTTCTGTATATTAAGGGATTAGTCCTAAAAACCGGTTAATGGGCCTTTCGATTCAAGGGGACTGGCATAAACAAAGTGGTTGTGCCCCCGTTAAGCCGGCCCGTTTTGTTAGCCGGAAATGAAGAACCTCGCCCTGAGGGGCGAGGCATGGTGTTTTGGTAAGGTATTTGTCTCAGGGCACATACCCTGTATAACGCCCTAAAGCTCCCCCGCCGCAAGGCGGGTTCTTGGGTATGTACCCTTCGCATACAATCAAGGCTGTGTTTTCCAGAATTGAAATTTTGGAAAAGCCGTTTTACTCTTAATTTTTTCTGATCAAGGCAGAGGCAAAAATGAAAAAAGTCCTGTCCCTTAAAGCGAAACTCATCTTGTTTTTTTTTGTTTTTCAGGTTGTCGTCTTAACCGTGATTACGGTTATGACAATCCAGGAAAATATTGCCGTAACTTCCAACATATTTTCTCATCAGGGGATGGTGATTGTCGAACAGGCCGCCAAACTCGTGGACGGGGATCAGTTTGAAAGACTCTGTAACACCTTGGATACAGAAGATCCCTTCTACGAGACAGCCCGGAGGCGGCTATTGGAACTGAAAAGCAACACCTCCGCCCGCTATCTTTATACCATGGCTCCAATATCGGGGGATACCTACCGTTTTATTATCGACGGCAGCAGTCCTCCGGAGGATACGGAGTCTTTTTCTCCCCTGGGGTCCGAAGAAGACACTTCTGATTATGATTCCGCGTTTCGGGAAACCTGGAAAACCAAACAGCCCCAGCGGAGCGGTCTTATGGACCAGGGGGAATGGGGTTGGATGCTCTCCGTTTATACCCCTATTCTCAATTCCCGGGGGGATATGGTGGGGATCCTCGGGGTGGATTTTGACGCGGGAGAGCTTGTTACTACCCTGCAAACGCATAGTATCAGACAGATCGTGATGAGTTTAGTGTTTGGGTTTGCCGGCCTGGGATTATTCCTGTTTTTCTTGCGGGGAACTTTCAAGCGCCTCGCCCAGGTAACCCGGATCCTCAAGGAAATATCCGAAGGAGAAGGGAATCTTACGACCCGGATCAATACGGGCAAGATGGATGAAATAGGGATCATGGCGGACTACGTTAATCAGACCATGGAAAAAATACGTCATATCGTGGTGACCATAAAAGAACAAACCAATAAACTTTTTAATATTGGCTCGGAACTGGCGGAAAATATGTCCCAAACCGCCGCGGCGATTCAGGAGATTACCGTTAATATCCAAAATTTTAAAAATCAGGCCATCGATCAAAGCGCCTCGGTTGAGAAAACGACCGCTACTATGGAACAGGTAACCCATAACATTGATCGGATGGGTACCAGCGTGGAGATGCAGATCGAAAGCGTGAGTCAAGCTTCCGGCGCCATAGAAGAAATGTTTGCCAATATCCAATCGGTTATCCAAACGTTGGTAAAAAACACGGATAATGTGGATCACCTTACGCTCTCATCGGAAGAGGGCCGGACAAGCCTTCAAACGGTGGCTGCGGACATTCAGGAAATTGCCCGGGAATCCGAGGGGCTTCTGCAGATCAACGGGGTAATGCAGACCATAGCAAGCCAGACCAACCTGTTGGCCATGAACGCCGCGATTGAAGCCGCCCATGCCGGGGAGGCGGGAAAGGGTTTTGCGGTAGTAGCCGATGAAATCCGGAAACTCGCGGAAAGTTCAAGTGATCAATCAAAAATTATCAGCGGCGTACTTAAAAAGATAAAGGACTCTATAGACAAGATAATCAACTCCACTAATATCGTTTTGGAGAAGTTCGAGTTTATTGATAGTTCGGTACAAACCGTATCGGTACAGGAGGCCAATATCCGTTCCGCCATGGAGGAACAGGGGCAGGGAAGCAAACAAATCCTGGATGCCGTTAAAAATCTTAGTATGCTTACCCAAAATGTAAAACAAAGCTCCGCGATAATAATGGAAGGCAGCGGGCAGGTTATTAAAGAAAGTAAAAATCTGGAACTGGTAACCGAGGAGATATCCCGGGGGGTGCATGACATGACCGCCGAAACTGAACAGATCAACGCGGCGGTGTTCCGGGTAAACGAAATCAGTTCCCAAAACAAAGAGTACATCGATACCCTGGCGGTGGAAATATCCAAATTTAAAATTGAATAGGGGATCGATTTATTCGGGTTTTTTTTCATTTTTGGTGTTATGATTGAGTTAATCCCCAAACCCGGTTAGCGCGGACTTTCGGCCCCTGGGATATGGCCCCAATTCAAAGGAGTTTTTTATGATTTTATGCTGCGGAGAAGCCCTGATTGATATGATCCCCGCCCCGTCCGGCGGCGGGGATGGCTTTATTCCCCGTCCCGGGGGAAGTCCCTACAATACCGCGGTGGCCATCGGCAGGCTGGGTACGCCGGTACGGTTTTTTGGCAGGCTTTCCACGGATTTTTTTGGGGAAATGTTGATCCGCCGGCTTTCCCAAGACGCCGTGGGTACCGATTTGATCATCCGTTCCGGGGAGAATTCCACCCTGGCCTTTGTCAGGCTTGAGCCGGGCAGGGAACCGGCCTATGTTTTTTATACCCAGGGAAGCGCGGATTCATCCCTGAGCCCCGGGGATCTGCCCCCCAGACTGCCCCCGGAGATCCGGTGTATCCTTTTTGGCTCCATTTCCATGACCATGGAACCGGTTGCCTCCGCCATAGAGACCCTGATCTTCCGGGAAAGCGCCCCCCAGGGGCCGGTTATTTCCCTGGATCCCAACATACGGCCCTTTATGATCCGGGACCGGGATGCCTATGTAAAACGTTTTGAATGCTGGGTAGCGGCTTCAACCATCGTGAAAATCTCCAAGGCGGATTTTGATTTTATTTATCCCGGTCTGGGCCCGGAAAAATCCCTGGCGAAGATCCTTACCATGGGCCCCCGGATGGCCCTTACCACCCTGGGCGCCGGAGGGGCCCGGGCGCTGCTCCTGAAGGAGGGTGGGACGGTCCTGGATGTCAGCGCCCCGGTGGTGGATCTGCCTGTGGCGGATACCATAGGCGCCGGGGATACATTTCACGGGGCCTTCCTCTCCTGGCTGGAGAGGAAGGGAAAAATGTCCCGGGAGGGGCTCCTTTCCTTTACGGAAAAGGAACTTTATGAGGCCCTGTTTTTTGCCAACAAGGCGGCGTCCCTGGTCTGTTCCCGGCACGGGGCGGATCCCCCTTCCCTGGCGGAAGTGGAAGCCCTGGAGCGATAGAAGATTGTCATGGGCGGAAACAGTTTTGGAACCCTTTTTACCATCACCACCTTTGGGGAATCCCACGGCCCCGGCTGCGGCGTCCTCGTGGACGGCTGCCCCGCGGGGGTAAGCCTGGACACGGAAGCCATTGCCCGGGAACTGCGCCGCCGCCGGCCCGGAGGAGGCCCCCAGGGCCTGGGGGCCTCCTCCGGCCGGGCCGAGGCGGATGAGCCGGAAATCCTCTCCGGAGTATTTGAGGGGAAAACCTTGGGAAGTCCCATCGCCATCCTGGTGCGGAACAAAGATCAACATTCCGGGGATTACGATGAGCTCAAGGACCTGTACCGGCCGGGCCACGCGGACTGGCCCTGGGAGGCCAAATACGGCATCCGGGACCACCGGGGGGGCGGGAGAAGCTCCGGCCGGGAAACGGTGGGGCGGGTGGCGGCGGGGGCGGTGGCCAAGGCCTTCCTTGCCGAAGCGGGCATCCTCATCCGGGCCTGGACCTCCGCCGCCGCGGGGATCCGGGCGCCGGGTCCGGAGGAGCCCGGTTTTGATTATGAGGAGGCGGCCAGGAACCCCCTGGGGGTGCCTCACCGGGAAATCGCCGAAAGGATCCTGGAAAAAATAGAGGACCTGAAAAACCAGGGGGACAGCGCCGGGGGGGTGATAACCTGTATGGTCACGGGACTGCCGCCGGGACTAGGGGACCCGGTTTTCGGCAAGCTCGACGCCCGGATCGCCGGGGCTATGGTCTCCATCGGGGCGGTCAAGGGGGTGGAACTGGGAAGCGGTTTTACCGCCGCTTCCGGCCGGGGGTCGAGCAATAACGACGAACCCGTCCCCGCCCGGACCGCCCGGAGCGGGCTTCCCCCGGGGGTACCTGCCCTGGCTTTTAAGACCAACCATGCCGGGGGGGTCCTGGGGGGGATCTCCACCGGTTCCCCCCTGGAATTCCGGACGGCCTTTAAGCCGGTCCCTTCCATATCAAAAAAACAGCGGACCCTGGACCGGCAGGGTACGGTTCGGGACCTGGTTATCCGGGGGCGTCACGATGTCTGTATTGTCCCCCGGGCCATACCGGTGGTGGAGGCCATGACCGCCCTGGTTCTGGCGGACCTCGTCCTCTTAAACCGCGGCGCCCGGGTATAGCCGGAAATTAGTTTTTCCTGATATAGAGGGGGATTGAGGTAAGTTCCCTATCGTCCACATACAACACAAAATTAACCACCCCGCTGCTTTTGAATTGCAGATTGGAAATGGAAAAAACCAAGTGGGAGACGGCGGTGGCGTTCCCCACCCCCTTGACCTCCACCGTACCCGATATGGTTTCCATGTTTAATTCCCCGTTTAAATCCCTGGTTTCAATCCTAAAGGTATGATTGGAAAACTCCCATATATCAAAACGCAACCGGAGAACCACCGATAATTGGGGATGAATACAGGGGAAATTCTTAGAAACGATCGTATCAAAGGTCCCGACAATAGTAAGTTTACCGCTGTTTTCTTGGGCAAAATCACAAAAAGTGAAAATCTCTGCTTTCATATAAAGCTCCGTCCAGATAAATATAATTCAAATACGGTATACCGGATATGGGGTTTGTTCAAAAAAACCGTTAATTTTCGAACAAGTGTTGCCATTTCCCGTCTGGTACCTTACTGGGACTAAACACAGCTCCGGGGAAGCCGGACAAGCAGAGCCTGTCTCCCAAAACTGAAGTTTTGGGAAAGGCGCCGCGTTTACCAGGCACCCGGGCGGTAAAATTGCGGTATTTTAGCGGTTTCGCGGACCCAAACGCGGCTCCTAAGTAAGGAACCGGTTTATCCGCTTCATCAACGAAAGGTATACGGCCAAGGCCAAAAGGGAAAATAATAAAACCACCCCCGACTGCCATAACACCTGGCTCTTTATCCAGGCGATGATGGGATCCGCGTCCAGGTCACAGCCGATGATCCCCACCGGATCCCCCCGGGAATTCAGGATAGGGGCATAAACGGAGATGAGGTTGCCCCAGGTTTCATTCCGGTCTATACTACCCAACTGGACCTCCTTGATCCGCAGGGTTACAAAAAAGGCATTGTCATAGGCGCTGACATCTTCCTCCGTACCCAGGGGTGAAAAATTCTCCGCGTCATCCGGGGTGGTACTGCCGTCGATAATGTACCGGTACACGGAGGCGTTCACCGGCGCCATGGTGTATAAATAACGGCAACTTATGGTTTGTTTTATTTCCAGCATTTTTTTGCGGGTCTCTTCATAATAGGGATCCTGGGAATCCAGGGATTGGCTCAGGGCTTCAAAGGCGTCCCCGTCAATGAGCTTTATCACCTGTTCCACCACGGGCAGCCCGATACGGGAGCATACAAACCGGGTTACCGCGGAGATTTGCAATACCGAGGTAATCACAAACACCCCAAAGATGGCGATAAAAAAGAACAAGACAAAAAGGGTTATTCTAAATTTAATAGAAGCAACCTGCTGCCACCGGTTTTCGACTTCGTTTTCTATATCCATGGGTTTCTCCGATTTTACCTTACGAGGCTCTATTCTGGACCATTTTTAATTCCAGGGGAATATAGATATTAAAAACCGTACCCTTCCCCGGCTCGCTTTGCAGTTTTATGGTACCCCGAAGCTCCCGTATCCGCTCCCGTACCAGGTTAAGCCCTATGCCGCGGCCCGCGTGGGCGTCCGCCTCCTCGGCGGTGCTGAACCCCGGAGAAAAAATGACCTTGAGGAGCTGATTTTTATCCGCCCCTTCTTCCGAAGGGGTAAAAAGACGTAATTTTTCCGCTTTTTTCCGGATTTTTTCAAAATCCAGCCCCCTGCCGTCGTCGGCAAGTCTTAGGTGGATCCGGTCGTTCCCGTATTTGATAAAAAGCCGGATAAGCCCTTCGGGGTTTTTACCCAGGGCGCTCCGTTCCTCCGGGGTTTCGAGGCCGTGGTATACCGCGTTACGGACCAGTTGGGTAAGGACCTCCTTGATAATACGGCGGGGGCCGTGTTCCAGCACTATCCCGTCCAGATCCTCCACCATAAACCGGGCCTTTTTATTCAGGGCCGCCGCGGCTTTTTCGCAGGCCTTGGTGAGGGTCTCCACCAACACGTACCGGTCCTGCCTCCGGCTTTCCCCGACCTTGACCCTAAAGGACTGGATCTTGTCAATGGTATCCCGGAATTTGTCCTTTTCCTTCATGAGCTTTTCCAATTCCACGGTGATGTGTAATATCGCTTCAAAGGGAATATCCTCCTGATCCCGGAGATCCTTGATTTTCGACTCCAGTTCATGAAGTTTATCGCTGAAATTTTCAAGCCCCAGGATAAGGGCGTTGGATTTGATCGCGTGGACGGACTGATAGATATCAACCATGGCTTGCCGGGCGGAAAGCTTTTTGTTTTTCAGGATCCGGTTGATCCGGTCAAATTCATATTCCGTATCTTCGATAAAATCATTGAAGACCCGGGGCTCCACCTGGATAACCTGAAAAAGAGCCCGCATTTCATCGTCCCGCTTGTTCGTCTCTTCCGTAAGCTGTTTCTGGAGCAGTTTCTCGGTGGTGATATTCTCCAGGCTGCCCAAAATAAAGAAGACCCCGTACCCCCGGTCAACGGCGGCAAAGGTGGTACGAAGGATTTTTTCCTCCCCGGTCATTTCATTGATATAAGAGAATTCCACAATCGGATTGATATCCTCCAGCATCTTCGCGTCAAAGGAACGGTTTATTACCATTTCAAAATAATCTTCCAGGGTATCCCGTTCCTTTACTTTGAGGGAAGCGGACAGAAGGTCGGTAAACTTTTTCCCCTGGAGTTCATTCATGTCCAAAATCTCCTCCAGGGCCTTGGAATAGGCGGGCTGGATCGTGTAGTGCCGGTCCATAAGGAAAAGGCCGGCCTTGAGGTTGTCCTTCATCACGGCGATCTCGTCCCGTTCGGACTTTAACGCCAAGGTCAACTGCCGTACCCAGCGGTCCTTGAGGCGCCGGATCTGTTCGTAGGCAATGGTTAATATCAGTACCAGAAGATAAACGGCGATAAGCCGGAACGCTATGGGGAGGAAGTAATTAAACCCCGCAATTCCGGGAATAATCGTAATGGTCATGATTCCCGCGAGGAGCAGCCCGGAAAGGATGGAACCGATATATAAGCCCAGGATAAAAATAACGATCGGCGGATAAGTATATATCCACAGGCCCGCAAACCCCTGCTGCCCGCCGCTCAAAAGCAATACGCCGCAGAGGATCCCAAAGGGGATGAGGACGATAAGACCGCAGGCTACAAAGGAAACCTTGGTTTTGAGGAGAAAGAGGATAATAATACACATCAACCCGATAAAAAGATCGGCCATACCCCGGAAGACATTACCGTCAAATACGACGGTAGTCCCAAAAACAATAAGAAAAATCGCGCCGATGATCAGGGCGATATTAAAGATGAGGTAACGGACCACTTCGTCCATTACCAATTCATCCTGGGGGTTATCGAATTTATTGCTGGTGAGGAATTTTAAAACCCGGTCACCCATAGTGGTCATTTCACGCTCCTTTTATTGATTCAATCGCCACTGAAAGGACAAAAGTCTCATTCTCAAATATGTTGAAGGGAATACAAATAATCCGGGCCTGTCCGGTGGGCCATTTTATTACATGTTCTTTCCCTTGTATGATGGTCGGCAGGGATATGATCAGCCGGAAGGATTCTTCCAGGTTCTTTTTTACGTTCCCCGCGATGATATTGACGATTTCGCCGATAGCGTCCACCACCTCTTCGTCCAAATCGGTATGGCTCGACCCGCTCAGGATATCGGTAAGCCGAATAGCCAGGGACGTTTTCATGGAGATAACCACCGCCCCCCGGGCCTCCCCGGTAAGTCCGATTACCGCGGAAATATCCCAGTCATTGATGGTTTCTTTTACCTCAAAATAAGGACGATCCGCCGAAAGATCGCAGCCCACAAATTCATGAAACACATTTTCGCATACCTCTATGAAGGGTTGGATATATTTTTCCATGCTTTTTCCTTATATAGTTATTTTTGATAACTTTTCTCTGAAATTTTTTTCGTTCACCGGCTTGATGATATAATCGGTGGCGCCGCTTTTTAAGGCTTCAATTACGTTATACCGGGCGGCTTCGCTGGTTACCATAATCACCGGAAGGTTTTTATACTCCTCCTTGGCCCTGATGGCTTTAAGAAAATCTATCCCCGAAAGCTGCGGCATATTCCAATCCAGCAGCACTAAATCTATTTTCCGGCTCAACACCTGCTGTAAAGCATCCCGTCCATTGGCCGCCTCCACAAACTGGCAGGGAATTTTCATGAGAGAAAACGTATTTTTTACAATATTTCTCATAATTCGGGAATCATCTACCACCAAAATTGTTTTCATAATAATCCTCTCACATATTTATTGACAAACGAGCCCCTTTCAACCCCAATGGGTTTACAAAAAACGCTTCGGCTCATGAAAGTCTTTCAAAATTCTCCGGGGCCGGCAGAACCATAATCTTAAAAGAGCGGCGTTACCGATCAAACAATCCCAAATTAGGAAAAAAACAGGCATTGGACCGTTTTTTTCAAGCCGGTCTCAAAACTAGCCGGAGGTGGAAACCGGGTCCAATCCTTTGGAAAAACAAACAACTTTATTTCTGCCTCCCTTTTTTGCCTGATACAACGCGATATCCGCGTGATGAATACAGGTTTCAAGATCATATCTTTCGGCCGAGCCTTCATCGTCCTGAAACATAGCCACCCCAAAACTGGCGCTTATGGAAACGGGGCCCGATTTAAGCGGGACCGGTCTTTGGACAATGGCCTTCCTGACCCGTTCCGCTACGGCGATACAGGTGGGCCTATCCACCTGGCTAAAATAAAGGATAAATTCCTCCCCCCCATAACGGCCGAGGAAGTCGTTTTTCCGCAGTATGGATGAAATAAGCGTTACAATATGACGCAGGGCGTCATCCCCCGCCTGGTGGCCGTAGGTGTCGTTAAAATGCTTAAAGAGGTCGATATCCATCATCACGATACCGCAGGACAGGTTGTGTTTTATGGCATTGGCCAATTCTATGATGGCCCGGTCCATAAAGGAGCGGCGGTTAAGGGCTCCGGTTAGAGGATCGTGGCTGGCCAGGTATTTAAGCTGGGATTCGCTTTCCCGGAGGGCTTCCACGGCGGAATTACGGCTGTCCACCTCATTCCTGAGGCTGTCCGCCAGGGCGGTAAGGGCCGCTTCCTTCGCTTTTAGTTCCTTAAAGGTCGAATCCAACTGGGTAACCTTATTATTAAAGGCGGCAAAAAATTCACCCATAGACTGGATCTGCTGGGAAAAGTCCCCCTGTTCTACCATGCGTATTTGCTGGAGCATACGGAGGAGATGGGATTGCAGGGTTTTTAAATATTCGGGAATAATACCCCGTACCGTGATAGACTGCGAAAAATCCCCCAGGGAAAAGGAACTCAAGAATTCCCGAATGGCTTTTAATTCACTATGAATAGTCCGTAATTGGGGTGTTTTTGCCAAATTCCCTTCGAGACGCGGGAAATCCTGGTCATGGAGGAGTTTCTTGATATGATCCAGCGCAAGATATTCCTGTTCTTCCATAATAATCGTATCTTGAGCTTTTCTAGAAATCCCCATAACAATTCCGGCATTATATCCTTTGGGATAAATAAAAACAAGCGACAGACGCCGTTTTCCCTGAACACCCCCCCTTCTAACATAATAATAAGGATAGCGGGGTAATTTCAACATATATTTGGATTTTTTTAAAAATTGAGCCTTTGAATGAAATCGGGGTGTGGGCCCCGTCCTCCAAACAACAACTCCGCCGTCAATGGCAGGGATAGTTCGCCTTCCTGATGAAATACCTCATACTATAAATTATCGGTATTTTCCCTTGCGGGGAAAGGGTTTTTTCGTTATTATACTATCATCATGAGTGATTTTGTCCATCTCCATGTCCATTCGGATTATTCCCTCCTGGACGGCGCGGCGTCGGTGGAAAGTCTGGCCGCCAAGGCGGCATCCCTGGGGATGAAGCACCTGGCCATCACCGACCACGGAAACCTCTTTGGGGCGCTGAAATTCAAGAAGGCCTGTGAAAAACACAAGGTCCACCCTATTATCGGCAGTGAATTCTACATGGCCCCGGGAAGCCGGACCGAACGGAAGGGGGGTGAACATAAAAACAAATACTACCATCTGGTCCTCCTCGCCGCCAATGGGGAGGGGTACCGGAATTTAATGAAACTCTCTTCCTATTCGTTTACCGAAGGGTTTTATTACAAGCCCCGGATAGATAAGGAGCTGCTGGAACGGTATTCCGGGGGGCTTATCGGGCTTTCGGCGTGCCTGGCCGGGGAGATTCCCAGCCTGATCCTCACCGGGCAGACTAAAGCGGCGGAAGAACGGGCTCTTTGGTTCCGGGAGGTCCTGGGGGAGGGTAATTTCTTCCTGGAACTCCAGGATCACCGGCTGCCGGAGCAAAAACAGGTAAACCCGGTGATCGCCGAAATTTCCCGGCGGACCGGCATACCCCTGGCGGCGACCAACGACATCCACTACCTGGAACGGGAGGATGCCCCGGCCCAGGACATACTCCTCTGCGTTTCCACCAAGAAGAAACGGAGTGAGGAAAAGCGGATGCGTTTTGAAACCGATGAATTCTACTTCAAAACCGCCGATGAGATGGCCGCCCTTTTCCCGGAATACCCCGAGGCCATCGGGAACACCCTGCTGATAGCGGAGCGGTGTCAGACCGAGATCCCCCAGCCCGGCCCCCTGCTGCCGGATTTCGAGATCCCCCCGGGTTATGCCTCCGCCGACGAGTACCTCCGGTCCCTGACCATGGAGGGGCTGGCGGAACGCTACCCCGGCCTCAGCAAGGAGGCGCGGGAACGGGCCGAGTACGAGCTGGGGGTGATCATCAAAATGGGATTTACCGGCTACTTCCTCATCGTATGGGATTTTATCCACTGGGCCAAGGAACGGGACATCCCCGTAGGGCCCGGCAGGGGTTCCGGGGCGGGGTCCATCGTAGCCTATTCCCTGAAAATCACCGATATGGACCCCCTCAAATACCAGTTGCTCTTTGAGCGCTTCCTCAACCCTGAACGGATATCCATGCCGGACTTTGACGTGGACTTCTGCTTCGAAAGACGGGGGGAGGTGATCGACTACGTGACCGCCAAGTACGGCCAGGATCGGGTGGGACAGATCATCACCTTCGGGACCCTCAAGGCCAAGGCGGTGATCAAGGACGTGGCCCGGGCCCTGGACATTTCCCTGGGGGAAGCCTCCATGATTGCGGACCTCATTCCGCTCCCGGAGGAGCCCACCCAGGTGATGACCCTGAAACGGGCCTTTGAACTGGAGCCGAAGATTCGGGAACTGGCGGCAAACCCCAAGTACCAGGAGCTCTTTACCATAGCCCAAAAGCTGGAGGGGAAAAAACGCCATGCCAGCATCCACGCCTCGGGGATCGTCATCGGAAAGAGCGAGCTGACCGACTACGTGCCCCTCTACTGGGACCCCAAGACCCAGGGGGTGGCCACCCAGTTCACCATGGACCAGATTGAGGACTGCGGCCTCGTAAAAATGGACTTTTTGGGGCTGAAAACCCTCACCCTGATCCGGCATAGCGAGGAGTTGATCCGGCTGCGGGGGGGGGAGTATGGGGCCTTCAGCATTACCGGGAGCCCCGAGGATGACCGGGCCGCCTTTGCCATGCTGGGGGAGGGGAAAAGCGCCGGGATATTCCAGTTTGAATCCGCGGGGATGCAGAAGGTATTGAAGAAAGCCCGGCCCACCAGCATCGAGGACCTCATCGCCTTAAACGCCCTGTACCGGCCAGGGCCCACCCAATGGGTACCGGGGGCTCTTTCCCCGGGGGTAAAGTGGTCGAGGCTTGAAGCTGACCACTCACCTCCAGCTAGTGCCGAGGTCAAGAAAATGTGGATCTATACACCCAGTGCTTAATTAGTTAAGCACAGGCACAACTTACCGGTACCCTGATTTGCGACTTGTACCGAGTGAGTACCGATGGGTGAGCTTAACATAAACCGTGA
>JAIRMO010000206.1 GCA_031258625.1 Spirochaetaceae bacterium
TCTCCCGACCCCCGCGCCCCGTGAGCCGTGAGCCGTGAGCCGTGAGCCGTGAGCCGTGAGCCGTGAGCCGTGAGCCGTGAGCCGTGAGCCGTGAGCCGTGAGCCGTGAGCCGTGAGCCGTGAGCCGGTGCCCGCTAAAGCGGCCACGCAGTTTCGGCGTATCGGGGAATCTATCGGGGCTGCGCCGTGCAGCATACGCCCCGCAACGCCCTGACCGGGCGCTGTTTTTGGGCGGAGCCGTGAGGCGTATTCTGTCTTTATACCCGACCCTTGTCAAAAGCATAAAATATTGTAGCAAATACGGAAAATTTGTCAATGATTTCTCCCAAAAAAGTGAAAAAACGATATGTTTGGGGGCGGTGGGTGGATAAAGTCCGCTCTCCGCCCCTGGGGATAATGCTTCAAGGAAAAAATTTAGCTTTTGCAAATATCCTATTATATGGTGTATACTTTCTATAGGATAAGCCTTTCCCAAAACACAAGCGGGTTTTGGGAAGGGTTTTGGAAAAAACGGCTCGAAGTCCGCTTTTTTCCGCTAAATCTAAGGCTGCTTTCCCAAAACTTCAGTTTTGGGAAGGCTTCGGATAATCCCATGTTACGGATGCTTTTTTATATCAGATTTCAGACTCAACTTCGCCGTACCAGGTCCGAACTCCTTTCAACCCTGGAAAACGCGGTGGCCCAGGCTATAAAAAATTCCGGGGGCGAGATTATTTTGGAACACCAGCGGATCTCCGCGGTTTTTACGGAAAGCCGTCCCGGATTTTGGCTGGACATACTGACTGTACTGGAAACCACCCTGGCCGCCCTGGAAAAGGCCGCCCCGGATCTCTACGACTATACCATAATGATAGCCCGCGACATATCCGAAAATGACGCCCTGCATCTGACCTTAGCGGTTCCGGTCGATTCCCGGGGGACCGGCTTTTGGTGTTCCCCCCAGGTTCAGGATGCCCTCGCGCCCTATGCGGTCTTTGACGAGCCCTTGATTAAAAACGATTCTCCCCTGGAAGGGTATGCACAGATAAACCGGATACGGACCTTTTCAGACGCCGGCATCGTCCGGACCTATCCCTTGCGGGAAAAAATAAGAAACTGCCTTAATGAAGGGGAACCCCGGAACGTGTTGCTGGTTGGCCCCGAATATCAGGGGAAACGGGATGGGCTTTACCGGTTTTGCCTCTCCGGCTTAAAAAAAGCCCCTCCCCTGGTCATCCGTTTTGGGGCCGGGGGAACCGGGTTATGTTGTTTCAGCGACGCCTTAAATTCCGGCATCCGTTCCTTTTTGAGTAAAACCATCGAGCCCTCGGAACTTGAGGAACTGGACAAGCTGGGCGCCGTGCTTTTCCGGGAGCGGTTTCAGCATGAATACCCGGATTATATCCTCCAAAAGGGCCGCCGGTTTTTTCAGTTATTGACCGATGTTTATATGAAAGCGGCCGCCGCGGTTCAGGACAGACCGGTTTTTATTTTAGAGGACCTTCAGAAAGCGGATGCCGCCGCGGCAACCCTGTTTGTAGATCTGTACCAGACTTTATCCTTTAAAGAAGCGGCCCTTATATACGGAACCTGGTCTACCGGACCGGAAAACAATTTTACCGATTTAAGTCTTTGGACGCCGGTTTTTTCCCGGGTCCTTCAGCTTCCCCAGGACGATATACCGGTCCCGGAGCTTCCGGAGGTACCGCGGGATCTATGGGAAATAGCCTATGCCATGGTAATTTTTTTGCGGTATTTTCCGGGCTCCCTTTTGGTCGAGCTTTTTGAGGAAGCGGGAAAAAATCCCGCCATGATCCACCGGGCTTTTTCCCTGCTTGCGTATTTTGGAATTATCGATATTCTTGAAGAACCCTGTCTGCGGGTTGGAAACATTATTAAAAAGGCCGAAGCGGTCCTGGGGGATCGAAAAGAAGCCCTTTGTTTAATAGTAAAAAATCGTTTGTTGGCCTGGGTACAGGCGGAAAAACTCCGGCCCTGCTTTAACATACTTAAAGCCCTGGTCAGCCTGGGCTGGGAAGGGACCGATGACCTTATCCTCAAGGCCCTTCAAATGGATGTTATTTACGGAACCTTTGAAGAAATAGAAAAATCCCTGGCGGACGGCGCCTTTAGCCGGATCCTGGGGCAGGACAGCGGGTCGGCCTTACGGCACATCTATAAAACTTCCAAGGCCCTGATCCATGGGGGAGAAAAAGAAATCCGGGAAGCCTTTTTTGACCCTGACCCGGAAACGGTATCAAGCCTGATGTATAGGGTCCAAATTTTGATAAATCGGGCAAACTACCTTTTGTCTATCAGGGATACTTCCGTAGCGATCAATACGATAAAAAAATCCATCATGATCATTCAGGGCGAGCGGAAGCAATGGGGCCTTGCCCATGCCTACCGGCTTTTCGCCCTGGCAAGTCTTTCAAATCAGCGCATAAATGACGCGGTGGATTATTCTTCTTTTGCCATGGAAAGCATGGGAAAAAGTATGGATTCCGGGGAACTTGGGTTGATATACTTTTATGCCGCGGGGATTCAATTTCTTGCCGGTAATATTTTTAAGGCCGAATCCCTGATCATCCGGGCGGAAGAGGCCGCCTTAAACGCCGGAAGGTTAGAATGGGTGGAACGGGCCCGGTTTTTTCAGGGAAGACTGCGGTTTGAGAGCGGCCGGTATCAGGACGCGTTAACCATATTTGAATCCATGCAGAACAACCTTTCCGGTTACAAGCGATCCGCGGTGGGGCAGGCCCTTTCCGCGTGGATCTACCGGTCAAATATTTACCTGCAAAATTATTCCGGGGGAAAACCCAAAATCCTCACCGGGGAGGGGTTGGTTTTTCAACTGGAAGCATCCTATTTAAGCGGCGATTATGAACGGACGGTTAAATATTCGGAACTTCTCCTGGATATTTTGGAGGATCAAAATTTTCTTTTTATAGAACAGCCTAACTGGGACAGTGCCTATGCCCAATGTGAATTGTTTATTTTCCCCAAGGCGGAGATCTTTTTCCGCCTTGGTTCGGTTTTCCGGGCCCTTGCCCTATGCCGCCTCAAGCCGGCTAACAACGAAAACTACGCGGAGGCGCTCCGGATCATCCGGCAGGTCATTCAGGACGAGCGGCTTTTCGCTATGGATCCCAGCGACGCCTTTTATTTTTACGCCTATTACCTCATATTAAAGGATTCCGGGGCCCAGGAGATTGATACGAACACCGCGGCAAGTATAGCGTTCAAGCGTTTACAGCGCCGGGCCAGTCAGATAGACGATATGGAAACCAAACATTCTTTTTTATCCCGCCATTATTGGAATAATGCGTTATACCAGGTCGCGAAGGAACACAAATTAATTTAAAACGCCGCCAAAACCTGAGGTTTTAGAACCCCGTGAGGATAAAATTGAACCCCTAACGCCGGGGTAAACCGGGCCGTTGCCGGCCCGTGGGTTATACCGCCCCGTCCCAGGTGGAAACCTTGGTTTTCCCCGCCTCTTCTTCGGTAAACCACCGGGAAGTAACCACCTTGCTTTCGGTATAAAACCTAAGACCGTCCTTGCCCAGGCAGTGTAAATCACCGAAGAAGGAGTGTTTATGCCCCGCGAAGGGGAACATTCCCGCGGGAACCGGGATGCCCACGTTTACCCCCACCATGCCCCCATGGGTCCGCTTGGCGAATTCCCGGGCGTAATAGCCGTTTTGGGTAAAGATCACCGAACCGTTGGCGAATTCGTTGGCGTTCATCAGGGCAAGGCCCGCTTCAAAGTTTTTGACCCGCTTGACGCACAACACGGGTCCAAAAATCTCATTTTGGCCCACGGTCATGTCCGGGGTAACATGATCAAAAATCGTATGGCCCACATAAAACCCCTTTTCGTACCCCGGAACCACCACATTCCGTCCGTCCAGGATCAGCTTGGCCCCTTCCTGGACGCCCTTTTCTATCCAGTTCAAAATTCCTTTTTTGTGATCCGCGGTAACCACCGGCCCCAGGTCCGTGGTCTTGTCATAGGCGGGACCGATTTTTTTGGTTTTTACCTGGCTCACCAGTTCCGCCACCAGCTTATCCGCGATGGACTCCTGCACCGCGATGACCGGCAGGGCCATACAGCGCTCCCCCGCGCATCCAAAGGCGGAGTTGATGATCCCCGCGGCGGTACGGGTAATGGGGGCGTCCTCCAATACCAGGGCGTGATTTTTCGCTTCGCAGAGGCACTGGACCCGTTTTCCGTTGGCTGCGGCGGTGGCGTAAACATGGGACCCGATGGAGGTGGACCCCACAAAGGTAACCCCCCTGACATCGGGGTGTTTCAGGAACAACTCCGCCTCCTTCCGGGAACAGGTAACAATATTCACCACCCCGTCGGGGAGGCCCGCCTCTTTTAAGAGCGCCGCCAGCCGCAGGGAGGTCATGGGGGTCATGGAGGCCGCCTTTAAGACCAGGGTGTTTCCGGTGGCGATACACATGGGCATCATCCACCCCATGGGGATCATGGCGGGAAAATTGAAGGGGGCAATCCCCGCGAACACCCCCAGAGGTTCCCGGTACAGGGCGGAATCAAACCCTTCGGTTACGTTCATCAACACTTCCCCCATCAAAAGGGATGGGGCGCCGCAGGCCACTTCCACCGGCTCCTTTACCTTGAGGAGATCCCCCCGGCTTTCTTCCCAGTTTTTCCCGTTTTCCCGGCAGAGGATATGGGTGAGTTCATCCATGTGTTCCGAGAGAAGATCCCGGAACCGGTACAGGACCTCCACCCGTTTCGGACAGGGGGCGCCGCTCCAGCCGGGGAAGGCGGCTTTGGCCGCCGCGATGGCGCCCTCCACCTCCGCCGAGGTACAACAGGGGGTCTGGGCAATGACTTCCCCCGTAGAGGGATCGTACACATCCATATATGTACCGCTTGAACTTTCGACAAATCGACCGTTAATAAAGGGCTTTAACTTTTCAATGCTCATGGTATAAATTTCCTTACCCTAAAATTGAATTGAGAAAATAGAAAAGTATTGAACGGCCCTTCCAAATCTGAAATCTTAGAACGGCCTTTGAATATACTATTTTATAAATTCTGTTCTGTCAATCCGTCCGGAAAGCCCCAGGGCAAGGTCATATACTTTTACCCGGGGTGCGAAATTTCGGCTCCCCCGATCATCCTCGACAGTACGGGGCAGCTAAACCGGGGGGCTTACCGGCGGCGGGCCCGCCCCGTTTCAGATAGACGACGAATTTATCGGGATCAACGCCGGGTTGGCGCTTAACTAAACGGTTGTTGGCTGAGGCGTTTAAGCCTTTGTGGGGGTCGCTATAATGAAACGGGATGGGTCCGCCGCCGGTAAGCCCCCCGCCGTTTTTTCGCCCAACCGGTGTTCAGGGGGGAGCCGGAATTTCGTGGTCAGGGCAGGGGCTAAAATTGCCCCGGGGAGCTTGTCCGAGTAAGGGGGGGCGGGGCAAACGCCGGGTTAGGCTGTCAGTTCTTTGAGCGCTTTTTCCCGGACGGCGATGATCCGGTCGCACCAGGCGTCAAAGTCCGGGTCTTCCCGTTGGTGTTCCGGGTGGGAACGGATGTAATTTATGGTGGTGCGTATACCCTGGTCAAAGCGGATCCGGGCGGTAAAATCCGGAACCAGCCGTTTCAGCTTGGTATTGTCAAAAACCACGGAATTGGCCTTGTCCCCCAGGAGGCCGCCCGTAAAGTTGTAGGCCCCCCCGCATAACGCCAGGAACTCACTGGATACATGCACCGCCCTGAGGGGGACCTCCAGGACATCGGCGATGGTTTGGTACACCTGATTCCAGGTCAGGGTCTCATCCGAGGTGATCTGCACCGCCTCGCCTAGGGCGTGGATGTTCCCCATAAGGCCGATAAAAGCCCGGGCAAAGTCGCTGCTGGAAGTCATGGTCCATAAACTCGTTCCATCCCCGTGGATAATCACCGGTTTACCGTCCAACATCCGTTTTAATACCTGCCAGCTTCCGTTTTTACCGTGCAGGCCCAGGGGGACGCTCCGCTCGTCATAGGTATGACTGGGGCGCACAACGGTGATGGGAAACCCTTCTTCCCGGTACTTTTTAAAGAGGAAATCCTCACCGGCGATCTTGTCCCGGGAGTACTGCCAATAGGGATTGGAGAGGGGGGTGCCTTCACTGATCCGGTAATCCGACAGGGGTTTTTGATAGGCCGAAGCGGAGCTAATAAAGATATATTGTTTTGTCTTGTCCTTAAAAAGCCTGAAATCCCGCTCCGCCTGCTCCTGGGTGTAGGCGATAAAATCCGCCGTTACATCAAAGGATAGCCCCTTTATTTTTTCCGCGGCCTCGGCCTCATTGTGAATATCACAGGAAATCTGCTTAACCGGGCCGGAAAGGACCTGGCTGCGGTTTCCCCGGTTGAGGAGGTAAAGTTCCACACCCTGGTCCAAAAGCTGCCGGGAGATAGCCGTACTGATGGTTCCGGTCCCTCCGATAAATAAGACCTTCATTGCCTGCTCCTTCCCCTTAATGAACCCGCGGAACAGCGCGGGAACCGAAGGTTCAATGGAATATTAACCGGACTCCCGAATAAACCGGGGGTGTCCGGACATATAGACTAAAGGACAAGTCCCTTGATAAATCTAATCGATCTCCGTCAATAGTTCAAGACAACCAGGGCAGGATAAACGCATAGAATCGTCTGCCGCCTGTTTACCGCTATCACAGCAGGGGAAAAGGCTCCCGCGGGAAACGCGCAAGGGATTGAAGCGGAAATACCGTAAGGAATTGGAGCGGAA
>JAIRMO010000031.1 GCA_031258625.1 Spirochaetaceae bacterium
GTCTAACCCCATGTGGCGCCTCCGACCCTTTCCTGTCGGCAGGAACCGGTTTAATGTGGGTTAGATTTTTATAATGAGGCATGGCCCTTTTTGGGTTAGAATTTCGATGAGGCATTGCGCCCCCCGAGATGCCTCATTTTGAAATGTTACCGAAAGTAAGTCTAATTCCTGTATAGATTTAGACTTACAATACGCTTATTTAGGGTTCCAGATGGGTTTTGTGGCCTTTGTAACTCTTTATCCTGCCTAGAATTAGCTTGTTGAGTAATTTCTTGTAATATAAGGACTTAGAGCATTTGGGTAACATTTTCAATTTGAGGCATGGTCTCTTTCCGGTAACATTTTTGATGAGGCAATGCGCCCCCTTTACTCGATGGCCTTTAACGGTGATACTTATGCCATGCAAACCGAAAGAGCCTATTACGGGGATCCCGGGGGGGATGTTTTTCATGCGGAGATCCGGGAAATCAAGCCCTGGAGGGATAAGACCGCCCTTATTCTGGACAGGACCATTTTTTATCCCGAGGGAGGGGGCCAGAGCGCCGACCGGGGGACGATCAACGGGTTTCCCCTCCTGGATGTTCGGGAAGAAGGGGAGGAGATCCTTCACATCCTTTCCGCCGGGGACGGGGCCGCGCTGAAACCCGGTCCCGGGGAACTGGTCCTGGACCGCGTCCGGCGCCGGGATTTTACCCTCCACCATACCGCCCAGCACCTCCTTTCGGGGATCATCCTCCGCTTAACCGGTTTCCCCACGGTGTCCATGCATTTGGGGGACGAGGTCTGTACTATTGATGTGGACGCCCCCGCCTTCCCGGAGGAAACCGTCATCGCCGTGGAAGAGGCGGTCCAGGACGCGGTGGAGGCGGACGCCCCGGTGGTGATTCACCTCTGTCCCCCGGAAAACCTGGGGGACTTCCCCCTCCGGAAGGTACCTCCCCAGGGGGAGGAGGTGATTCGGGTGGTGGAGATCCAGGGGAATGATTTCTCTCCCTGCTGTGGCACCCACCTGGATTCCACCGCCCACATCGGCATACTGCGGATCCTGGGGGCGGAAAAGTACAAGGGTAAAACCCGGCTCTCCTTTATCGCCGGCCGCCGGGTCCTTCGGGACAGCCGCCTGCTCGGAAAAAACGCCGGCATCGCCTCCCGGGCCCTCAAGGTTCCGGTGGCGGAGACCGGCCCCGGGGTGTTGGCCCTGCTGGACCGGGCGAAAGAGCTTGAGCGGAAGCTCAAGGCCTTGGAAGAGGAGAACGCGGCGGCCAAGGCGATGGCGCTGCTCCAAAAAGCCGGGTTACCCCCGCCGGACGGGAGCGAAAATCTTCCCGGTTCGGGAACCGTGGTGGTCCAATCCTTCCCGGAGGCGGGGATAAACGAGGTCCTTTCCATAGGCAGGGCCGCCCAAAAACTCACCGGGGCCCTTATCGTGCTTGCCGCGGAGGGGGAGTTTAAATTTGCCGCCTTTTGTTCCGACAAAAAGGCCCGGCTTCCTTCAATCTTGAAGGAACCCATGGAAGCCCAGGGAGGATACGGAGGGGGCGGCCCGTCTTTTTTTCAGGGGGTTTTTCCCGGCCGGCAGGAACTGGAGCGTTTCCTTACGGCCCTTCCCAAAACCTTTTAAACGTGGTATCGTACAAATTCCCCGCAGCCAGGAACCATGCGAATAGGCCGCGCCCAACCCCGCCAGGTCCGGAAGGAAGCAACGGTAAGCGCTTGTTTATGGCGCCGTGGCCCCCCTGGGTGCGGGGTTTTTTTTATGTCCCTTTCCGGGTATACTAGAATTATGGCTTATGAAGTAACCGCTACCAGACGGCGTCCGAAAACCTTTGATGAACTGGCGGGTCAGGATTTTGTGGCCGCCACCCTCAAGAGTTCCATTGAAACCGGCCGGATAGCCCACGCGTATCTTTTTTCCGGCCCCCGGGGCTGCGGTAAAACCAGCGCCGCCCGGATCCTCGCCCGTTCCCTCAACTGCGAAAAGGGCCCCACCCCGGCGCCCTGCGGGGTGTGTTCCAGTTGTTTGGAGATCAGCCGGGGGGCGAGTATGGATATCATCGAGATCGACGGGGCTTCCAATAACGGCGTCAACGATGTCCGCCAGATAAAGGACGAAGTTCTTTTTCCCCCCAATTCGGGGCGGTATAAGGTGTACATTATCGACGAAGTCCACATGCTTTCCACCCCCGCCTTTAACGCCCTGCTCAAAACCATTGAGGAACCTCCCCCGTATATCATTTTTATATTTGCCACCACCGAACTCCACAAGGTGCCGGCCACCATAAAGAGCCGGTGCCAGCAGTTCAATTTCAGGCTCATTCCCCTGGAGACCATCCAGGGGATCCTCAAAACCACCTGCGCTGAGATGCGGATAGAGGCCGAAGATGAGGCCCTGTTTTGGATAGCCAAGGAGTCCACCGGGAGCCTCCGGGACGCCTATACGATTTTTGATCAGGTGGTTTCCTTTTCCGACGGGTTTATCCGGGCGGCCCTGATCCGGGAGAAGCTGGGGCTCGTCGGCCTGGACACCCTGAACGCCCTGGCGGAAGCCTGTGTCGCGGGGGATAATTCCCGGGCGTTCTCCCTCATCGACGGGAGCCTTGACGCGGGGGCGGCGGTGGAACAGTTGGTGATCGATATGGCCGGATATTACCGGAACCTGCTGCTTTTAAAAAACGGGGTAAACCGGGAGTCTGTTTTGGGGTATAGGCCGGAACGTTTTTCCGCCCCGGCGCTTAATGCCCTGGATTCGATCCACCTGGAACGGGCCCTTTCGATCCTCCTGGACCTCTACCGGGATATCCGGTACTCGGTTTCCCCCCGGTTCGAGCTTGAGACCGCGGTATCAAAACTCTGCTGGCTTACCCAATGGGTTTCCCCCCGGGAACTCCGGGCGGCCATAGCCGGGGCCCAGGATGCCCTGGGGATCAGCCGGGAAGGCCCCGCCGGGAAAGGAGGGGTAGCGCTCCCTTTAGCGGGGCCGGGGCCGAACCGGGCCCCGGCTGAAACACCCCTGTCCCCGGAAGGGGTCGAGGGGAACCGTACCACGGATCACGGGAGCGCTTTTTCCGAGGGGTTTAGACGGTTTATGGCCGCCCGGGAAATCTCCGGGGAGGAGTCTTTCCCGGAGGGTGAAGACCCTTTTTTCGGGGGGGGGAGCCGGGCCGGGAAAGCTGAGGCTGAGGAGCCGCCCCCCCCGGCGGAGGCGGCCCCCGGAGGGGAGGATGAGCTTTCCCGGCTGCGGGCCGCCCTCATCGCCGGCCTCAAATCAAAATGGGGGCTTCTTGCTTCGGGGCTGGAAAAATCCCTGCCCTGGGAATGGGCCGGGGATAAACTCATCATTCCCGTCCGGGATTCCCTGGGGATGGATCTCCTTAAAAAGGACGCCCCCCTCATCCGGGAGACCCTGGCCCGGATAAGGGGGGGGGCTTTGTCCTTTGACGTGGTGGTGGGGAATACCCCCGCCGAAGCCGGTCCCGAAGAAAGGCCGGCCCTCTCCCCCCAAGCGGAGATGGTTTGCCGGATGTTCCGGGGGACGGTGGTTAAGAATGGGTAATCGGAGGAGCCGGTTTCAAAACCCGGTTGCCGGGGAAATTCCCTTTTCCATAAAACCGGTTTCAGAAAAAGCGGCCGGGCAAAAATTAAACCCCTCCGCTTTTTCTCTTAAATTTAAGGTTGAAGGACAAACGCCGCTTGTCTTCCGATCGGAGTTAAATCATGAATATAAATCCCTTTGACATTTTAAAAAACGCCCAAAAACTACAGGAACAGATGGGTTCTTTTCAGGAAAGGCTGGGGACCATCACGGCCACCGGTTCCGCCGGGGGCGGGATGGTGGAGGTGGACCTGAACGGCCGGTTGGAACTTCTAGCCGTAAGGATAGCCCCGGAGGCGGTGGATCCCCAGGAGGTGGAGATGCTTCAAGACCTGATCATCGCGGCCTTTACCGCCGCGGTGGAAAAGGCCAAGGAGGCGATTAACCGGGAGATGGGCGCCCTGGCGGGCGGTATGGGGCTGCCGAATTTTTCCGGTTTCCCGGGGCTTTCATGAATTTCCCCGGGGACACCAAAGGGCCCAATGCCTTGGACCGGATGGCGGCGCTCCTGGCAAAGCTTCCGGGAATCGGCAAAAAAACCGCGGGCCGGTTGACGTATTTTATCCTGGATACGGACCCCAGTTACGCCCGGATGCTGGCGGAACAGCTTCTGACCCTCCATTCATCCATTAAACGCTGTTCCCGCTGCGGGAGTTTTACCGAAACCGACCCCTGCCCCATCTGCCTGGATCCCGGCCGGGACGGCCTTATCCTCTGTGTGGTGGAACGGGCCCAGGACGTGCGGGTTATCGAGGAATCCCGGGAATTCCGGGGCCGTTTCCACGTTTTAGGGGGCCTTATCGCCCCCCTGGAGGGGGTCGGCCCCGATGACCTTACCATCGGTCAGTTGCTCGGCCGGGTCCGCCGGGAAGGGATCCGGGAGGTGATCCTCGCGATGAACCCCACGGTGGAGGGGGACACCACGGCCCTCTACCTGCAAAAGGTCCTTAAAGATACGGGCGCCGAAGTTACCCGTCTTGCCTCGGGCCTCCCCGTAGGGGGGGACTTGGAATACGCCGACCGGCTCACCCTGTCCCGGAGCTTCCGGGGGAGGGTTAAGTTATAAGGGGAGGTCTGGCCCCCCAGAAGGTCTGACCCTCAAGAGGTCTGTCCCCCAGAGGTCTGTCCCCAGAGAGGTCTGACCCTCAAGAGGTCTGGCCCCAGAGGTCTGGCCCCCAAGAGGTCTGACCCTCAAGAGGTCTGACCCTCAAGAGGTCTGACCCTCAAGAGGTCTGACCCTCAAGAGGTCTGACCCCCAGAGGTCTGTCCCCCAGAGGTCTGTCCCCAAAGAGGTCTGTCCCGAGAGGTCTGATCCCAGAAGGTCTGACCCCCAGAGGTCTGTCCCCCAACAGGTCTGTCCCGAGAGGTCTGACCCTCAAGAGGTCTGACCCCCGAGAGGTCTGACCCCCGAGAGGTCTGACCCCCATAAAGATAGAATTCTTGACAAAACAGCGCATCACCCCCTTGACAAAAACAAAACTTTAGTTATATTAAAGTAATTGCATTATTAGTTAAGAGGTCTTCTGTGCGCTATTGGTTTGGGGAGAAAATCCGGGCCGTCCGGGAACGCCGGGCCCTTACCCTGCGGGAGGTGGCGGATCGGGCGGGGGTGAGCGAAAGCCTGGTTTCCCAGATTGAACGGAACCGGGTGTCTCCGGCTATCGATACCCTCCTCGCCCTGGCGGACGCCCTGGATCTGGACCTGGAGTACCTTTTTGAGGATTACCGCCGGGACCGTTCGGTGAGGATCACCCGGAGTTATGAGCGGGATTCCTTTACCAAACCCGGGGTTATCTATGAACGGCTGGCCCGGTTTGAGGAACCGGTTCCGGGCAGGGAAGGCATCGAGGTCTACCGTATCACCCTGGAGCCGGGGGCGAAAACCGGGAACGCCGCCTACGGCCACCCGGGCTGGGAAGTGGGGTTGGTGGAAGCGGGAAAGGCCCGACTCGTCCTGGGGAACCATACCTATGAGCTCCTGCCGGGGGATTCCGCCGGTTTTCAGGCCGGTTCCCCCCACGGGCTTTTCAACACGGGCCCGGAACCCCTGCGGGTTTTTTGGATTATCACCCCCCCAAAAGGGGAATTTGAAAACCGGTGAGGCCCGGCGGCGGATAGGCGGCCCACAGGAGGAATAGTATGGGAAAAACATTAGCGGAAAAAATTTTTGACGCCCATGTACGGGACCGGCCCTTTGAGGGGACCTGGGTGTTGAACCTGGACGCGGTCTTTTGTCATGAAATAACCACCCCCATCGCGGTGAACGACCTGGCCGCAAAAAACTTGGACCGGGTGTTTGATCCCCGCAAGATCAAGGCGGTGATCGACCACGTAAGCCCCGCCAAGGACTCAAAAACCGCGGAACAGGGGAATATCCTTCGGGATTGGGCCCGCCGCCAGGGGATAGGGGATTTTTTTGACATAGGCCGGAACGGGGTCTGCCATGCCATTTTCCCGGAAAAGGGCTTTGTCCGGCCGGGGTATACCATTATTATGGGGGACAGCCATACTTGTACCCACGGGGCCTTTGGGGCCTTTGCCGCCGGGGTGGGGACCACCGACCTGGAAGTGGGGATCCTCAAAGGGGTGTGCGCCTTCAAAAAACCTGAATCCCTCAGGGTGAACCTCATGGGAACCCTCACGGCCGCCACCCCCAAGGACGTGATCCTCGCCGTTATCGCCAAAACAGGAGTCGCCGGGGCCACCGGCAAGGTGATGGAATTCCGGGGGCCCGCCGCGGAGGCCATGAGCATGGAAGGCCGGATGACGATCTGCAATATGGCCGTCGAGGCAGGGGCCACCTCCGGGGTCTGTATGCCCGATATGGTTACGGTGGAATACCTGTGGCCCTTTATCGGCCCCCGGGGAGAGGGGCGTTACCCCGCCAAAGAGGCGGCCCTGGCGGACTTTGAACAATGGCGGAGCGACGACGATGCGGCCTACGCCGGAACCGTGGACCTGGACTGTTCCGCCCTGGAGCCCTGCGCCACCGTGGGTTATAAGCCCGACCAGGTAAAAACCATCCGGGAGCTTACGGGGACCAGGGTGGACCAGGTGTATATCGGCTCCTGTACCAACGGCCGTATTGAGGACCTCCGGGCGGCGGCGGCGGTCCTTAGGGGCCGGAGGATTGCCGATACGGTCCGGGTCGTTGTTTCCCCCGCCACCACCGCCGTGTACGCGGAGGCCCTCAGGGAGGGGTTAATATCGGTCTTTTTGGAAGCCGGGTGCTGCGTAACCAACGCCACCTGCGGGGCCTGCCTGGGAATGTCCAACGGGGTTCTCGCCGACGGGGAGGTCTGCGCCTCCACCACCAACCGCAACTTCTACGGCCGTATGGGTAAGGGCGGCATGGTCCACCTGATGAGCCCGGTCTCGGCCGCCGCCGCCGCGGTTGCGGGGTATATCACGAGGGTGGAGGACCTCTAGTATCCCGCGGCGGCATGGCCGCCGGGCGGTATTGGCCGCCCGAGCAAAGCGCAAGGGATAGAAGCGGAATACCGAAAGTCCGCCACCGGCGGGCTTCGGTATTATAGCGGATAGCCCGGTCCGGCGCGTGCGCCGGATGCGCCCAAATTCCCGGTTTAATACCCCGGAGCTTCATTGAACGAAACGGGGTTTTTTAGTAAGGTCAGGAAGGAGTATTATATGAAGAATTTCGGCGGTTCCGTGTTGTTTTTAGACCGAAGCGATATTAATACCGATGAGATCATCCCCGCGAAGTATTTAACCGAAAATTCCAAGGAGGCCCTTAAACCCTATATCCTGGAGGATCTAAAACTGGAGGGGTTTGATCCCCAGCGGGACATTCCCGGCAAGGGGGTCATCGTGAGCCGGGGGAATTTCGGCTGCGGCAGTTCCCGGGAACACGCCCCCTGGGTCCTGGAGGTGAACGGCATCAACCTGGTTATCGCCGAAAGTTTTGCCCGGATCTTCCGGCAGAATATGTATAACTGCGGGATGATCGCCGCGGAGCTGCCCCCGGATGCCCTGGAGGGGATCTTCCGGGAATTCGCGGGGGGGGAAACCACCCTCCGGGCGGATATCAAGGCCGGTACCTTGACCTTTACATCCGGCGAAAAGGAACGGACCCTCCCCTTTACCCTTAAAAATTTTGAACGGGCCCTGGTGGATTCCGGGGGCTGGGTGGAATATGCGGCCCGCCATTATTGATTGATGAAGGGCCTGCCGGGGGGGTATAATCCCGGTCTGCCAATCATTTCAAATGGTGTGCCATACCTGGTGTCTAGGGTCAGACCTCGGGCCCCGCATATAGCGCATTGAACCTCCCGGAAGCATATCCCGGAGCCAGACACTGCTCCCCGCTTTACTGAATTCAGGCTTACCGCCCGGATCCCGGTAGTAATTCAGCGATGCCTGTACTATAGTCTAGTTATGAAACAATTTCTTCTGGTGATCCTCTGCCTTTTGGGGGGTACGGCGGGTCTGGCTGCCCAAGATTCGCGGGACAGGGCAAAGGCTATTCCCCCGCGGGTTGCGGCGGCCTTTACCGAGGCGGGGGTTCCGGTTCTGCGGGAGGCGGTTTCCCTGGCCGATTTCAGCCTTCCCCTTACGGACGGAACAAACCTCGACACGGAAAAGCTCAGGGGGAAGGTGGTGTTCCTCAATTTCTGGGCCACCTGGTGCGGCCCCTGCCGGGCGGAAATGCCCTCCATGGAGGCCCTCTACCGGCGTTTTAAGGATCAGGACCTGGAAATCCTGGCGGTGAACGTCCAGGAGTCCCTGCGGCAGGTAACCGCCTTTATGGATCAGTGGGGCCTTACCTTTCCCGCGGCCCTGGATTCCCGGGGGAGCGTGGGCAGCGCCTACGGGGTTATGGCGATTCCCACCACCTATATCGTCAACCGGGAGGGGAGAATCATCGCCCGGGTGGTGGGCAGCCTTAATTGGGATACCCCCAAACTGTTTTCCGCCTTTGAGACCCTGCTTAATTCCCCATAACCGGAATTCCCCGGGCCCTTATAAACGGCCCGAGCGTTTGACCAGCAGGTAGCGGTTCAGCAGGTCCGGGGAAATGGCCGCGGAGGAAGTTTCCAGGGTAAGGAGCCCCAGGTGTTCCCAGGTTGTGGAGAGCCGCTGCCGGGAGCGGAGGTAGGAAAAGGCCGCCGCCCGTTCGGCGAATTCCTCCCGGTTCCGGGGCCGGCGGAAGGCGAGTTCCTCCGCCTCCTTTTCCCGGAGGTTCACGAGGAGGAGGAGGTGTTGTTTTTGGATCCGGGGGAGGATCCAGGAAAGGGATTCCCCGTCTTCTTCCCGGAAATTGCTCACGAGGATGATAAAGGTCCGGCGCCGGATCCGGCTCAGGGCGTTTTCCAGGGCGGAAAAGGGGGATGAGGGGACCGGGGCGCTTTTTAAATCGTAGAGTTTGTTCAAAAGGGCGGTCAGGGCCCCCGGTCCCTTGCTTGGGGGCAGCCACCGTTCTTCGGCGCCGAAACTGAGGGCCGCCACGGAGTCCCCGTGTTTCAGGGCCGCGTAGGAGAGGAGCAGTACCGCGTTGAGGGCGCTGTCAAATTGCGTTGGGGCGCCCCCTATGGGGGTTTCAGGCCCCTGGGGCGGGCAGTAGCCAGGGAACCCCACGCCCGCCTTTGATGGCGAAGGGGGGCGCCGTTCATTCCCAGGGGGCCGCCCTCCAGGGGCAGGAACCCCCCTATGGGGGCCCGCCTTTGGGGGCAGTGAGGGCGAAGGAGGGAGCGGGATTCCCTTAATTCGCCCTGCTCTAGGGGCCTGAAGCCCCCTATGGGGGCGGGATAATTCGCCCTGCTCCGGGGGCATAAAACCCCCTATGGGGGCTATGGGGGCCTCCCGGCGGTGCAACCGGTATCCCGAATCCAGGATGAACAGGACCTGCTGATCCTGCTCCTCCTGGTATTCCCGGATTACCACCTTGCCCCGCCGGCCCGTGGCCCGCCAGTCAATGGCCCGGACGGAATCCCCGGGCTGGTACTCCCGGAGGTCGAGGAATTCCATGCCCTGTCCCCGCCTGCGGGGGATACGGCCGGAAAGTTCCCGGATTCCCCGCAGGTCCTTGCCCGCGGCTTGTTTGAGCTTGGTAAAGTCCGGGTAGGTCCGGCCCCGGCTTACACAGGGGAGGAAAACCTTCCGTGACCAGAACCGGAGGGGGGAACGGTAGAGCAGTTCCAGCCCGGAAAATTCCCAGGCCCCCCGATCCAGGGGGGTAAGGGGGTATTCAAAGGCCAGAACGCCCCTGTTTTTCAGGGGTTTCCGTTGGATCGGGGCGGGAAAGACGGTACATCCCATGGAATCGGGGTAGAGATCGAAGAGGCTCACCCCCAAGGGGAGGAGGCCCCCCGCCGTTGCCCGGAACCTGAGGATAACCCGGCAGGGTTCCCCCAGGGCCAGGGAGGAGGGGATCTCCCGGGAAACCTCGAAGCCGCCGTAGAGGAGGCGGGTTACGAGGCCGTCGGCGATGACCAGGGGGAGCAGGGAAAGGCCCCCCAGGAACCAGATCAGGGAAAGAACCGGGGAGAAAAACGCTGCGGCCCCCAGGAAGAGCCAGAGGAGGGCGGCAATAAAAAGGCCGGCGCCGGGTTTCATGGCCGGGGGGCCTCCACGGCGGCGGCGATATGTTCCAGGATCATCCGGGGGTTCGCCCCCTCAAGCTCACTTTCCGCGGAGAGGGTCAGCCGGTGGGCCAGGACGGGGAGGATCAGGGCCTTGATGTCGTCGGGGAGGACAAAGTCCCGGCCCTCCATCAAGGCCCGGGCCCGGGCGCAGCGGATCAGGGCGAGGCGGCCCCGGGGGCCGGCCCCGGTTTCCAGGGCGGGGGTTTTCCGGGTGGCGGTAACCAGCCGCACGGCGTAATCGACGATTACCGGGTCCACCCGCAGGGCCGAAACCAGCCCCTGGATGCGGGTAAACCCTTCGGGGGTCAACACCGGGGAAACCGCGGCCACCGAAAGTTCCGCCCCGGTGGTTCCCGTGAGGATCCGGACCACCATGGTCTTTTCCTCCTCCACATCGGGGTAATCCGCCAGGACCTTCATGAGGAACCGGTCCTTCTGGGCATCCGGCAGGGGGTAGGTTCCCTCGTGTTCATAGGGGTTTTGGGTGGCCAGTACCATGAAAGGCCCGGGCAGGGGGTGGCTTTCCCCGTCCAGGCTCACCTGGAGTTCCTGCATGGCCTCAAAAAGACTGGCCTGGGTTTTTGCCGGGGCCCGGTTGATCTCGTCGGCGATAAGCAGGTTGGTAAAAACCGGCCCCTTCCGGGTGATAAACCGCCCCGATGAGGCGTCGAGGATGATGTTCCCGGTGATGTCGCTGGGCATCAGATCCGGGGTAAACTGGACCCGTTTGGAATCCCCCCCGATGGCCGCCGCGATGGACCGGACCAGGAGGGTCTTGCCCAGGCCGGGGACCCCTTCCACCAGGAGGTGTCCCCCGGCGAGGAGGGTGATCAGGGCGTGATCCACCAGGCCGGGCTGGCCGATAAAAGCCTTGGCTATTTCGGCCTTTACCGCCCCTATGACTTCTGTGGCGGATTCAACGGAATATTCAACATTCATAAACGCTCCTCGGTACGTTCTATAAGCCGTATACGGGTAACAAAGTCCCGGTATTTGAGTTTTCCCTGGGGATGGATGATTTTTTCTACCTCCCGCGCGTCCATGCCCCAGAGTTCCGCCAGGGCCGGGACCATCTGATCCGGCCGGTATATACCCCGGCGGACGCGGAGTTTGGCCCATAATTCCTCAACATACACCGTAAGGTAGAGGTCCAGGGCGCCGTATTTCCGCAGGAACCGGCTTTCCGCGCGGAACCGTTCCCCGATAGGTTTGCCGGGCCGTTCCTCGTCTTTGGGGAAACGGCCAAAAGCGGGTAAAACCATCCAAAACCCGATGAGGACCAGGATCAGGGCGGACACCCCCAGGGCGGTGATGTCCCCCCGATCCGCCAGCTTCCCCCAGAGGACCGAAGCGGGCTCCTTCCCCCGGACAAAATAGATCCCCCGGTTTTCCCGGTCAAGACCCCCGGTAAGACGCCAGGCCAGGCGGGCGTTTTGTTTTTCCCTAAGAGCGGAGGACCACATGAAATAGGGAACCCCCGATACCGTAACCGATCCTTGCCCCCGGAAGACCGTAACCAGCCGGATTATACCCCGGCGGTCTTTGAGGGTGAAGGCCGGAAGTCCGGGTTTTTCCTCCAGGATGAACCGGACCTGGTAATCAAACGCCGGTTCGGCTGCTGTGGGCGTTTCCCCCGGGGCGTCCGAAGGGGCCGCTCCGTCCTCCTCCTCATCAAACGAATAGGATTTTTCCGTGGTTATCCCCAGCCTTTCCAGAAAATCCCGCTGTCCCTCGGCTTCCTTCTCCCCGTACCAGGGTAAATCCGGGAAAATCACCAGGCTGCCCCCCGCCTCCACCCAGGGGAGGAAGGTCCCGGACACGTCCCCGGACCAGTTGAACCGGGAGCTTTGGATCAAGAGGGTTTTTTCCGGGAGGGCCTCCGGCAGTTCAAGCCCCCCGGACGTGCCGGTACGGAGGGGGTGGCCGGTTTTTTGCAGCCAGCGATCCAGGGCCAGATACTCGTTGGCCCGGCTCTCCGCGGAGGGCCGGCGGTAATTGGCGGCGGGGTATATTTCAAAAAACGTATACCCCGCCCAGACCAGCAGGACCAGGAACCCCAGGCACATAAAAAAAATGGTCCGGTAGTTACCCATGATTTTTTCCTAAACCCGAAGGGTCAGCCGAAGGGTCAAGCAGGGAACGGCAGAAATCAAGGGCCCCTTCAAAGGCCCCCTCCGGGGGAATTTTACCCCCGTAGGCAAGATCCGCCCAGGCGTTGACCAGGGCCCTAAACCCCGGAACAGCGGGAACCAGGGCAAGGCAGTCGTATTCGGTGGCGTTGGGGGGGAAAACCAGGCCCCGGTATTGGGAGAATGCCGCCGCGGCCCCGGAAAAACAGTACCCCCAGGCTTCCCGGAGTTTCCCTTCCCTATGGAGGGCCCGGGCCCGTTCCAGCAAGGATTCGGGGCGTTCTTGTCCGGCCGGGGGGAACAAAAGACCGTTTTGGGCCGGCCCGGCGGTTTTTTCCCGGCGTGTTTTTTGGAGCCGGAACACGAGGAGCGCCCCCAGGACCACGAGGCCGCTTACGAGGAGGAACCTGAGGCCCCAGGCAAAGATCCGGGTGATCCCCTCCATCCAGGGGATAGGGGGAAGTTCCGGCCCGGGGCCGTTCTCCCGCCGGTGTTTAAACCGTATCCCCCAGCCCGGCGTTTCCCCGCCGAAATCCGGGGATAAAAGCACCTCCTCCAGGGCCGTGAGGGTATCGGCATTGACTTCCGGGCCGGGAAGCTCCTGCCCCGTTACCCCCGGGGAAAACAGGACGGCCAAGGCAAAGCAGAACAGGAGCGGATAAGCCGGTCCAAGATCCACCGGCCGATTCGGGTTATATATATGCGGCACCGTGTATTCCATCCATAATTAAACCTTTGAGCTTGTTCCAAAACTGAAGTTTTGGAAATGCCGCCTTTCTCAAAACTAATCGAGTTTTGAAAAAGGCTCAAGAGATAAAATTGAAGTTTTTTGAACTTATCCCAAAAGCCGGCTGGTTTCGGGAAATTTTCCGGAACACATGATTTTCTAACGAATTTTTTGTGTTTTTCTCGAATTTTTTGAAATTTACTCTTATATTATACATACAGGAATCTTCTCAAACCTTCAGTTTGGGCGGAGTCCTCAAAAGGGGTGTGGTCATATCGGTCTGTTTAAAAGGCCGGTTTTTTTCCTCGCGCGTTTTTAATGATACGCTAGAACTGTTTCTACCCCCCCTATCAGGTAAGGTAAATCTTCAGCTTTTTTCCGTTTTAAGGCTTTTTCTTCCCGGTTTTTTCCATTCCCTCAAGGAATTCCCTCTCCACTATCGTCTAAGGAGCGTCCTATGAAATCCTCAAAACCCGTATTCCTGTTCGGCGGCCTGGTGGCCCTGCTAACCCTTGCGGGTACCGCCTGTTTCAACCCCAATAGCCCCGTATCCGCCCCCGCCAGGGAATCCGATATTCTACTGGAGAGTGGATATATTTACCAAATATTTAGGCGGCTTCCTGATTGTACCTAAAGGTATTCTCATTGATGGAAATAAGATCATCGAATAAGGAACAGTTCAATAATAACATGAACAAATCATTGAGGTAAGATACGATAGTTCCATGATTCAAAAGGAGAAATTTTCACCAGGTTAAGTGTTGCAAAATCTTCATCGGATACTTT
>JAIRMO010000111.1 GCA_031258625.1 Spirochaetaceae bacterium
GTACCCGGTTTTCTTCAGGGCCCTGGTCCGAAGCCTTTTTTCCTCCCGGCGGAGGACCCTTAGAAATAATCTGCAAAATTTTATATTATCCGGTATAATAAACAAAGACGCCCTGGGGAATAAAAAAAGGCTTCAGGAGCTTTGTATGACCGTTTTTGAGGCCAGCGGCATTGATCCCAATGAACGGGCTGAAACCTTGGCATACGAAGATTTTATCGCCCTGGCGCGGACATTGGAGGATATATTCCGGAGGATATGATGGTCGCCGAAGCGCTGCAACGTCTGTATGAAAGGATCCATGAGGTGTGTATACGGGTAGGGCGGGATCCCGGAGAAGTCCGCTTGATGGGGGTATCCAAATTCCATGAACGGGATGCCCTGGAAGAAGCCTGGGAGGGGGGGCTGCGGCTTTTTGGGGAGAACCGGGTTCAGGAGGCGGTAAGAAAGTTTTCCGGCTTTAAACAGGATCATCCCGGGACGGAACTCCATATGATAGGTTCCCTTCAGCGGAATAAGGCCAGGGCCGCGGCGGCCCTGTTTGACTGTATCCAATCGGTGGACCGGGATGAACTCATCTCCGAGCTGGGGACCTTGACTCTTAAAAAAGAACAGCCTTTAATGGTTTTATTGGAGTTACATACCGGAGAGGCTTCCAAAGCCGGTTATTCCGGTGTGGAACATCTGTTTAGGGCAACGGAACGGGTATTGCAGTTTCCGAATCTTGCCATCCGGGGGCTTATGACCATGGCCCCTTTTACGGAGGATAGGGAGATTATTCGCGGTTCTTTTCGTTCGTTGGTATCGGCCCGGGACCAATTACAGGTCCGTTTTCCCGATAGTGATTGGTCTTGCCTATCCATGGGTATGTCCAATGATTTTGAAATTGCTCTGGAAGAAGGGGCGACCCTGCTGCGAATAGGAACCGCGCTGTTTGGAGAACGGAGGCCATGAACAAAAGGATGCTGTTTTTTTTCTTCTTTGTATTTCTTTCTCTGAATATCCCCATATATGCCCAAACCTCTTCCACTACCACCACCGTTATGCCTTCGCTGGAATTTGACACCAGCGCCTTTCCCCAATGGGCAAAGGACCTCCGCCGGGCCGAAATAGTCGCCTTTGGTTCCTTTCCCTTTACCCTTTTTGTGGCGACCTTTGCCACGGATACCGTTCGCTTCGCCAATAACAACTGGGACACCCGTTATGCCCCCTGGCCGATCCGGTCCGCCGGGGGGATAGAGATGTCTACCAATCAACGGCTGATGACCATCGGCGCGGCGGCGGCGGGTTCTATCCTCATTTCCCTGGCGGACCATTTCATTGTCCGGTACAAACGGAATAAGGTTGAAAGGGAGCGGCTCAATTTACCCGGCGGCAGTCCCATCATCATACGCCGCCCCTGGTCTGAAACGGGCGCCGAAGCGGGCGTTGAGGCTCCCCTTGAAAACGGGGAACCCTGAGTGCCCCGGTATTCCGGCCGGGTAGGGGGGGAGGTTGCCGGCGGACTCAGGCTTGACCGGTACGCGGCGGAGCGGCTCAAGTTGTTAAACCGTTCCCAGATGAAAGCCCGGGTCCTGGAAATACGGATCAACGGAAAAGCGGGCAAACTTTCCTGTCCGGTAAAACCCGGGGACGATCTGGAGCTCCTATGGGCGGATCCGCCTCCCTCGGATCTGGTCCCCGAAAACATAGCCCTGGATATCCTCTATGAAGACGATCGGGTGGTGGTGGTGAATAAGGCCCCGGGCTTGGTGGTTCACCCCGGCGCGGGAAACGCCTCGGGGACCCTGGCCAACGGGCTTTTGTACCGGCGCTTGAGCCGGGGCGGTTCCGGGGAAGGGTTCCGGCCGGGGATCGTACACCGTTTGGACAAGGATACCTCCGGGGTTATGATCGCCGCCTACGACGACGAGGCCCTGGCCTTTTTAGCGGATCAGTTTAAATCCCGGCGGGTAAAAAAAATTTACGGGGCCATAGTCCGGGGGGTGTTTAAAGAAAATGCCGGCGTCATTGAGACCCGCATAGCCCGGGACCGCCGGGACCGGAGGCGTTTTGCCGTGCCCGAGGCCGGGGGAAAGATCGCCCTTACCCGCTACCGGGTGATCCGGTCCTGGTTTAATTATTCCCTGGTCCTCCTCCGGCCAAAAACCGGACGGACCCACCAGCTCCGGGTGCACATGGCCTATGCGGGGCACCCCATCCTGGGGGACCCCCTTTACGGGGCGCGGGACGCCCTATTCCCCCAGGCGGGGCTCATGCTCCACGCCAAAAGCCTGTCCCTGCGCCTGCCCGGCAAAGGGGGGTATCAAACCTTCAAGACCCCCCTGCCGCCCCGGTTTTATGAGGTGTTTAGGAAACTTCAGGGGGGGCATAGCCCCTTTCAGGCCCCTGAGGTCTGACCCCATGCCCCCGCCCCCCCCGCAGCCCTATGTGCTGGAAGAAACCGCCGCCTATGCGGTGGCGTATAAACCTCCCCTATGGCATTCAGCCCCCCTGAAAGGGGAGGAGTATTCCGGGGAGTCTTCGGCCCGGATCCTGCTGTTTTGGTATGCCGATACTTACCCCGGGGTCCTTGAGATTCGGGGTAAAAACACCCATGAGGGGGGGATACTCCATCGGCTGGATTATGAGACCCACGGGCTGGTCCTCTTTGCCAAAACGCAAGGGGCCATGGATGTCCTTACCCGGCAGCAGCGGGAGGGCCTATTTGTCAAGGAATACGGCGCCCTTTCGGGGGGGAACCGGGGGGAGCTGCCGGGATTTCCCCCGGCCTTGAGTCCCGGCCCCGCGCCCTTTACCATAGAAAGCGCCTTTCGGCCCTTTGGACCGGGCCGGCGGGAGGTACGGCCGGTAGTACCGGCCGGCGGCGGGAAAGTCCCCCAAAAGATCGCCCTGGATCAGGGGAAGCCCTATACAACGGAGGTCCTGGAGATGATCCGGCGAGGGAACCGGGTATATTTCCGCCTGAGAATCCGCCGGGGGTTTCGGCACCAGATCCGCTGCCACTTGTCTTGGCTCGGGTATGCCGTCCTCAACGATACAACCTACGGCGGTTCCTCCGCCGGCGGCGCCCTGGCCCTGAGGGCGGAGGGTGTCTCCTTTTACGACCCCGAATCACAACGTCCCCGGAATTACCGGATCGCGGGGCTGGGGCCATAGGCCCTTTTATGCCCATGGAGCAGGGTTTCCGTAGAGAAATCCCGCTCCCTCCTTCGATTGCCACTGACGAGCGAAGGAGGGAGCGGCCCTTCCTCCCTACTGCCCGTTCCGGGGGCAAAAGCCCGCTGGCGGGTGATAGGTTGAAAAAGGGGATGTTCCTGGAGTACCATAGGGGTATGGATATAGAAAAGGCCCTTGTCCCCGGGGCGAAGGTCTATTTTATCGGTATCAAGGGGACGGGAATGTGCGCTTTGGCGGAATTACTGGTACACTCCGGGGTCCATGTTTCCGGCTCCGACCGGGATGAGGTTTTTTATACCGATGGGATCCTCAAAGAATTGGGCATCCCCTATCATGAATCCTTTGCCCCGGAACATATACCGGGTGGAATAGACCTGGTGGTGTATTCCGCCGCCTAGTCCGTTGATACCAACCCCGACATGGCGGCGGCCCGGGACCGGGGCATCCTTATGCTTAAATACACCGACGCCCTGGGGGCCTATTCCGCGCTTTTCGATTCCTCAGGAATAGCGGGGGTTCACGGTAAGACCACCACCGCCGCCATGGCCGGAGCCATGATCCGGGGGGTGGGGCTCCCCGCCCAGGTCCTGGCGGGGAGCGCGGTAAGCGCCTTTGGGGGGCGTTCAACCCTGAATTTGGGCAATAAATATTTTGTGGCGGAGACCTGCGAATACCGGAAACATTTTCTCGCCTTCCACCCCCGGCGGGTGGTGCTGACCAGTGTGGAAGGGGATCACCAGGATTTTTACCCCACCTACGAGTCTATCCGGGACGCCTTTATCGAATATGTCAGGCTGCTCCCCCCCGGAGGGGAACTCATTTACTGCGCCGACGATCCCGGGGCCCGGGAAGTAGCGGAGCGTATCGCCGGGGAGGGGAGGGGAGTAGCCCTTGTCCCCTATGGATTTAGCGCCCCTGGGGATTTTGGCATCTGTTCCTTTCAGGTTTCCGGGGAGCGGCTCCGGGTGCGGGTCAGGGGATTCCCCGGGGAACTGCTGCTCCGCCTTCCGGGCAGGCACAGCGCCCTGGACGCCGCCGCTGCCTTGGCCTTAACCGATTCTCTGGTAAAAAACGAAGGGGGCTGGACCGGGGAAAAACAGGAGAAGCTCCGTTCCGCCCTGGAAGCGTTTCGGGGGAGCCGGCGGCGTTCCGAGATTGTGGGGGAATACGGGGGGATCCTCTTTATGGACGACTACGGGCACCACCCTACGGCCCTGCGGACCACCCTGGAGGGGCTTAAGGAATTTTATCCCCACCGCCGGCTTATCGTGAGTTTTATGTCCCATACCTATACCAGGACCGCTTCCCTTCTGGACGAATTTGCCGCTTCCCTGGAAAAGGCGGATGTGGTTATCCTCCATAAGATATACGCCTCCGCCCGGGAGTCCTACAGGGGGGGCGTTACGGGATGGACCTTGTTTGAAAAAACCCAATCCCTGCGGGATGGGGTATATTATGTGGATGAACCGGAGGATGCGGTGGACATGCTCAAAGAAATGCTCAAACCCGGAGATCTGTTTCTTACCCTGGGAGCGGGGGATAATTGGAAACTCGGTAAAAGTCTGGCCGATTATTACGCGGGAATGGTCCGATGAAGAGTATGACCGGGTATGCCTACGCGGAAAGGCAGGATGAGCGGGTCTCCCTCTCGGTAGAAATAAAGGGCTATAACAGCCGTTTTTTGGAGTTATTCATATACCTGCCCCCCTATCTTTCATCCCTGGAACCCAAGGTCCGGGAATATATGGCGAGCCGGTGCAGGCGGGGAAAGGTGGAGATCAACATACGTTTTAAAGAGTACAATTCCGATATTTCCGTATCCGTAAATCGGGAAGCGGCCCTGGCCTATGGTAACGCGATTTCGGTCTTAGCTCAGACCCTGGGTCTCCGGGAAAAGCCGTCCATTTCCGTACTGCTCGGTATGGAAGGGGTATTAGAGGTAGAAAAAACCCGGGATGATGAACGGAATTGGAAGTACATCGAGCCCTGCCTCAAGGCGGCGGCGGATTGTTTTGATGAGGAACGGATTCGGGAGGGGGAACATACCCTGGGGGATATCCTTTCGCATATCGCCGTGCTTGAATCATCGGTACAGATCGCCGCCGCCCATGCCCCGCTTATGGAAACCTCCATTCAGGAAAATCTAAGAAATCGTTTTATCGAACTTTTTGGGGATAAAATCGATGAAAACCGTGTCCTCACCGAGACGGCGGTTCTCCTTATGAAGTATACCATATCCGAGGAAATTTTCCGGCTTGGTTCCCATTTGTCCGAATTCCGGGCCGAAGCGGAGCGGAATCCCAGTCCGGGAAAAAAACTTGATTTTCTCTGCCAGGAGATGAACCGGGAGGTAAACACCATAGGTTCCAAAACTCCGGATCTGGACGTAACCCGGGCGGTGGTGGATATGAAGGACGCCCTGGAAAATATCCGGGAACAATTAAGGAATGTGGAATGAAAGACGATATCCGTATTGCGATTTCGGGAAAAAGCGGCTGTGGAAATACCACGGTAAGCAAACTGGTAGCCGAATCTTTGGGCCTGAGGTTTATCAATTTTACCTTCCGGTCCTTGGCGGAGGAGCGGGGTTTGAGTTTGCAAGAGGTATTGTCCTTGGCCGCGGAAGATGATTCCTGGGACAGGGAGGTGGACAGCCGTCAGGTAAAATTAGCCAGGGAGGACGGAGGCTGCGTCTTGGGGTCCCGGCTGGCTATCTGGATGCTGGCCGAGGCGGATGTTAAGGTATACCTTACCGCAGGGGCGATAACCAGGGCGCGGCGTATCCTGCGGCGGGAGGGTGGGAACCTTGAAGCGGTGGCCGCCTTTACCGAAGAAAGGGATAGGCAGGATCGGGAGCGGTATTTGCGGATCTATAACATTGATAACGATAATTATTTCTTTGCGGATCTCATTATTGATACGGATAACCTGAAACCTTCTGAGATTGCCGCGTTGATCATAACAAAGGTACAACAAAAGGAATCACTATGAATCAAACACCCTCTATTTCTGAATTTAAAGAAGTAATCTATTCCTATTATGAAGAACAGGGGAGAACCTTTCCTTGGAGAGAGGATCCCCGTCCCTGGGGGGTAATGGTTTCCGAATTTATGCTTCAACAGACCCAAACTGAACGGGTAATACCCTATTGGGAGCGGTGGATGCGGCTTTGGCCGACCCCGAAGGATCTGGCGAAGGTGTCCCTGGAAGACGCCCTTAGGGAATGGAGCGGTCTGGGGTATAACCGCCGGGGACGGTTTATTATAGAATGTGCCCGGCTTATTACAAAAAAACACGACGGTAAGGTACCGGAAACTCCGGCCCTCCTGCTTCCCCTTCCGGGTATCGGAGCCTATACCGCCGGGGCTATTGCTTGTTTTGGGTATAATTATCCTTCGGTATTTATTGAAACCAATATCCGTGCTTCGGTACTCCATTTCTTTTTTCAGAATCAGCAGGGGGTAAAGGATAGAGACATATTTCCCATTCTAAAAGAAGCCCTTGACCAAAAGGATCCCCGCCGCTGGTATTGGGCCCTCATGGATTATGGGGCCGCCTTGAAGAAGGCAACGGTAAACCCCGGGAGGAAAAGCGCCCATTATACCAGGCAAAGCCCCTTTAAGGGTTCATTCCGGCAGATTCGGGGACATATCATTAGGAGTCTGATTTCCCAAGGACCTACTACCGCCGATGAACTCCTGAAACAAACCGGAATTGAACAGGAAGAGCTCTATAGAGCGCTGAAAACCCTGGAGAAGGACTCCATGGTTGCGGAAGAAGAAGGGGTCTATCAATTTCCAAAACTATAAAAACCTCAGGATGTATTTACAGGGAGGTTAAAATTGTATAAAAATATAAAAGACACATGGATTCTTTTAATATTGGCATTATTATTTCCCTCGGCTTATTGCTTCTGGGTTCCGCTTTTTTTTCCGCCAGCGAAACCGCCTTTTCATCATTAAACCGGATAAAAATAAAAAACCTGGCGGCACAGGGTAATAAACGGGCGGCCCTGGTCCTTACGCTGTCGGAAAATTATGACCGCCTTTTGTCCACGGTACTTATCGGAAATAATATCGTTAATATCAGCTCCTCCGCCTTAGCCACGGTGTTATTTGTCGGCTTTTTCGGTAATCCCGGGGTCAGCCTGGCAACCCTGGTGATGACCGTACTGGTCCTCCTTTTCGGCGAAATTTCCCCAAAAACCCTGGCGAAAGAAAACCCCGAACAATTTGCCATGTTTTCCGCCCCCCTGTTACGGGGCTTACTGATCGTTTTTTCCCCCATAAACCGGTTGATTACCCATTGGAAACAATTTATTCTCAGGATTTTCAGGATCCGTTCAGACCGTTCCGTAACCGAGGCGGAACTCCTCACCTTTGTGGAGGAGGTACGGCAAGAGGGGGGTATTAATAAGGGGGAAGAGGACATGATCCGCCAGGCCATTGAGTTTGACGATCTTACCGCCAACGATATTTATACCCCCCGGGTGGATGTGGCAGCGGTATCCCTCGCGGATTCCACCGAATCCGTCAAACAGAAATTTTTTGATACCGGATATTCCCGGCTGCCGGTTTTTAAGGAATCCATAGATAATATTACCGGGGTTATTTTATTAAAGGATTTTCTCTACCAGGTGATTAATCAAAAGCGCCCCCTGGACCAAATTGTCAAACCCGCGGTATTTATCACCAAATCCATGAAAATTTCAGGGCTCCTCAAAATCCTCCAGGAAAAAAAGTCCCACATGGCGGTCCTGGTGGATGAATTCGGCGGAACCATGGGGATCATCACTATAGAAGATATTATGGAAGAATTGGTCGGTGAAATCTGGGATGAACATGAAAAGGTGGTTACCAACATCATCCCCCTGGAAGGGGGGGGGTATAAAATTCTTGGCAATACGGGGTTAAAAGAGTTTTTTGATTTTTTTTCCCTCAACGAAGGGGAGGGAAGGCCCGGGGCCTTGACCGTGGGTGGTTGGGTAATTGAAAACCTGGAGGGGGCGCCCCGGGAAGGGGATCATTTTGTGTTTCAGCATCTTTCTGTAAAGGTTTTAAAGACCCTCCGCCACCGGGTTATGGAAGTTTTGGTTGCCCCCCTGCCGGAAGCTTGATTGGAAGGCGTGGTCCATACCCCGTCGAACCTTCGGTTCACGCTTGCTCCGGAAAATTTACAACCCGTAGAAAAGGGGTAAACCGATTTTCGTATCGGGGTATGAACCACGCCAGTACAATAAATTTCCTATCCAATCGGGTAGGAGGCCGCCCATTATTTGAGCGGCCGTCCTCCCACACCACCGTGCGTACCGT
>JAIRMO010000155.1 GCA_031258625.1 Spirochaetaceae bacterium
TTCGCTTCGTATGTCCATTTTTCCCCTCCATCCCGTCCCTATCGGCTTTTTTCTTTTTTTCTTGAGAGGTTTTATAATGCGGTTGCCCTGACCCCCCTATGGGGGGCCGTTGATTTGAACGATTGCCTTATGATATACCGTAGTATGCAAATTACCAAAAACCGGGTGGTCGGTATCGGTTACACCCTCTGGGACGCGCAAAATCAGTTTATTGACGCTGCTTCCAATTTTGATCCTTTGGTTTATCTTCACGGGTACGGTAATATCATTCCCGGCCTGGAGAAAGCCCTGGAAGGAAAAACCGAGGGGGATGCCTTTAACATAACGATTGCCGCCGATGACGCCTATGGGAAACGGGACGAAAAGCTGGTCGGCCGCTTCCCCCGGAAAAATTTTGAGGGGATCGGGACCGTAAAGGCGGGAATGCGGTTTGCCGCCGATACCCCCGAAGGTTCCCGTATGGTAACGGTTACCCAGGTTGAGGGCAGCGCCGTAACGGTGGACGCCAATCACCCCATGGCGGGGTTGGATCTGATCTTCGAGGTTACGGTGGTGTCCGTCCGGGAAGCCGGCCCCGGGGAGATATCCCAGGGACATCCCCACCACGCCCACGGACATTGCCGTCATCAGTGCGACGGATGCGGCGGATGCGGTCAACCATGACCGCGCGGAAACCGCTTGTTTTCGGCGCCTCGGTTAGGGCGGCCGACGGTATTATAATCGCCCTTGCCCTGTCGGTTTCGGTTTTTTCCGGCGTCCTGGTGTACGCCCTTCCGGGCCGGCAGCAAGCGGTCGTCATCGAAGGATCCGACGGAAGCTGGATATTCCCCCTGGAGGCGGAAGAAATTGTCTCCGTTCCGGGCCCCCTGGGCGCTACGGCGGTGGAGCTTCGGGGTGGCCGGGCTCGGGTTCTTTCTTCCCCCTGCACCAACCAGCTCTGCGTCGCGGCGGGGACCATCCACGCCCACGGGCAATGGATAGCCTGTCTCCCCAATAAGGTTCTGGTACGGGTGGAAGCTGAAGAGGGGGCCGAAGAACTTGACGGTACGGCCTGGTAAACCGGAAGGCCCCCGGCGGCCCGGAGTTCCTCCCTTTCGGGATTCCACGGTGGCCTTGTTGGGGGGGTGCTGCTTTTTTTTATCCACCCTGGAGTATATGATCCCCAAACCCGTTCCTTTTATGCGGATCGGCCTTGCCAATATGCCCCTGATAGTGGCTTTGGACATACTTTCCGTCAAAAGGTTCGCCCTGTTGGTCTTTATCAAGATCCTGGGCCAGGGACTTATCACCGGGTCCCTTTTTTCCCCGGTTTTCGTTTTTTCCCTGGCGGGAACCCTCGCCTCCGGGACGGCGATGTACCTGCTTCGCCGCGGCCTGGGAGCGCGGCGCGTCGGCCTTATCGGGATCAGTACCGCCGGCGCGTTCCTCTCCAACGGCGTCCAATTGGCCCTGGCCAGGGCTTTTATCTTTGGGGAGGGGGTTAAATTCATCGCCCCCCCCCTTCTGGGGGCGGGGGTCCTTACGGGTATGGCCCTGGGGCTTTTTTGCGAAATTTTTATCGCCCGGTCGGCCTGGTACCGGACCCGCCGGGGTCCTTTGCCTGATGATGGGATAAATCCCCTCCCCCGGCCGGTCCCGCCCCCGGACCCGTCCGGCCGGGCGATGCCCCTCCCCGGGAATTCCCGCGAAAAAAAAGCCCTTCCGGATCGGGACCTCCTTGCCGCGGGGCTTATGATGATGGCGGCCTTTCTTTTTAACCCCTCCACCCTTACCCGGGCGGTACAGTTTTTGTTCTTTGGCCTCTACGCCCGGCTTACGGGGAAAAAAGTCTTCCCCCTCACCACCCTGTGTGTCATGGCGGTCATAATCTCCGGGAACCTGCTGGTCCCCTACGGCAGGGTTTTAGCGGAATTCGGCCCCTTCCGCCTTACCCAGGGCAGCTTCCTTTCAGGGCTGCACAAGGCGGTTACCCTGGAAGGGCTCATCCTCTTATCCAAAGCGGCCGTAGGATCGAACCTCCGTTTCCCCGGAGCTTTCGGTTTTTTTATCGGTGAGTCCTTCCGGCTTTTTGAGCGGCTCACCGAACAGCGGGGCCGCGTTACCCGGAAATATTTTATCGAAGGCATTGACACCCTGATGGTGGAATTAAGCGCCGGGGAGGAATCCGCCGCTGCGAACCCGCCGAAAACGGCCCCGGAACCGAAAAGGACCGTATGGGGGGTACTGCTCTTGGCGGGAGGGGTGTTATTCACCCTGGCCCTAACCCTGATAGGCTTGGCCGGCTCCGGGGCGCCGGTACGGCCGTAACCGGTATCCCTCTCCCCATTGGCCGGATGCGAAGCGGGAAAGTTGCCGCGTAAGGGATTGGAGGGGCGTGTTCTTTGCGCCCCGCGCAAAGAATGGAGCGGAGCGGAACCCCGGAAAGCCCGGTTTCCGGCGCAAAGCGCCGGAAATACGCCCAAAATAAATAGAAAAATCTTTGTAAACGGAGGCAGTTCCAAGATTCGGCCGGTTTTGGAACCGCTTCAAGGTAAAATCGAGGGCCCGCGCCGACCGGTTCAGATGCTTTACCGCCGGACCCGCTCAAGCCCCTGGGACGCCTCCGGGTAATCGGGGTTGAGCCGCAGGGCCCGCTCGTAGGCCTGTATCGCCGGAACATAATCGCCCACAGCCTCCCGGACCAACCCAAGGCGGTACCACCAAAGGGCCATACCGGGGGCCAATTGCAGGGCGGTGGTATAGGCGATATCGGCATGGCGGAATCTTCCCTGGATCCTGAAGGTTTCTCCGATGAAAAAATAGGCCGTGGGGGCCTGTTCCCCATGGGGAAGCGAATTAACATACCGCTGCATAAAACTGAGGGACCGGGAATAATCGTTGAGATAAAAATAGGCCTCTCCCATGGTTTCTATGATCCGGTAATCGTCGGCGCTGATCCGGAGGGCCTGTTCACCCCAACTGATAACTTCGTTAAACTTCCGCTGACGCCGTAAGGTCCAGGTGAGGATCGCATAGGTATCCGGGGTGGCTTCGTTCCGGGAAATTTCATTCATACATATCCGTACCGCTTCGGCATAATACTGCCCCGCTTCTTCCATACGGTTCCCGGCTTCCAGATCCCGGCCGATACGATAGTTTTGCAGGGCATCCCGGGAAACTCCGCCAGGACCGGTCTGGGAAAAACCGAGGACATTACTAAAAATCATAAAAATAAACAGCGGATAAAATCTCATAATATAACTATGTAACGGAAAAGACTTTTTTTCAATCAGGTAAGACCAGGATAAAACATAGGAAGGATCAAATTCAGGGACCGGGGTATACCCCAGCACGCTTCAGATAAACGACCAATTTGTAGGAATTGAGGCCGCTTTTATATTTTATTACCTTTTTGTTGGATTAGTCCCTTGAGGCTTTGTGTTTGGCCGCTTTCATGAGTCTCCGCAGAAGGGCGCGCGGAGCGGCGGCCCGTGGGGCACGGGGCCGGATAAAAAAAGAGGCCGTTCCGGTCAAAACCGGAACGGCGCCTTCCCGGTACGTCTCTGTGGTAATCTTCGGCGCCGGAACCGCGTATGCCGCAAAAAAGAACACCCCTTTTGCGGTCCTCAGGCTGCCCGTAAGGTTACTGTAGAAGCTGGAGAACCGTTTGGCCCCTCTGGTTTGCCTGAGCCAGCATCGCGGTTCCCGCCTGGTTGAGGATCTGGTTCTTGGTAAAAGAAACCATCTCGTTCGCCATGTTGGTATCCCGGATGCGGGATTCGGAGGCTTGCAGATTTTCAGCCCCAATGTCGAGGCCGCGGACCGCGTGTTCCAGGCGGTTCTGGTAGGCGCCAAGATCAGCCCGTTGTTTGTTGATCCTTTTCAGCGCTTCGTCGAGGGTTCCAATGGCACGGTTGGCGCTGTCCGGTTCGGACAGCGAAAGAATCGACTCGTCACCAACGTTACGGACCCCGAGGCCCTTGGCAGTCATGGTGCCGATAAACACCTGTTCCCGCTGATCCATGTTGGCGCCGATATGGAGCCACATAGAGGCGGTAACCACATTTTCGCCGATCTGGCGGCCGAACCGTCCGGTAAGCATATTCATACCGTTGAACTGGGCGTGGGACGCAATCCGGTCTACTTCGTCAATTAAGGCGGAGACTTCAACCTGGATATACATCCGGTCCTCGGCGGTATAAATACCGTTCGAAGACTGTACCGCCAACTCGCGGAT
>JAIRMO010000166.1 GCA_031258625.1 Spirochaetaceae bacterium
TATAGTGGAAACCTTGTCGGTCAGTTCACACTGGGTTAACCCCACGTTCAGCAGGGTGGGGAAGGAAGCGTCCGCTTCCCAATGGCCCATGAGCAGGAAGAAGGCGTAGGTTTTATTCAGGGGGAGGGAGTTAATTTGAATCGTCCCGCTTTCGTGGGTCTCGGCAAAGCCCATGATCTTTTTGCTCCCAGTATCCAGGACCATAAGCTGGGCGAAGTTACGGACCCCGGTCCCTGCTTTGAGCTGGTCCCGTGGCAGCCCGGCGATACTTCGGGAAGAACCGTCCCCATTCACGGCGATGGTGACGGTAAAGGGGTCGATGTCGTTAAAGACCGCAGTATCGGCGGCGATATCGGCGCCGGATTCCCTGGCAGGGTCGAATACCGGGTTTGCGGGGTTAAAACAGGCTGAACCCACCAGGGCCAGCAGGATACCGAAGAGGAATACGGGATTTGAGGATTTCATAAAAAACTCCTTGGACAATAATGGAGAGGGAGACGAGGGGAAAAGGCCCCTGAACGAAAGAAGGATACGATGAATAAGACGGATTAAAACCGGAAAGAGATGAAGAAGTAGCTTACCATGAGGGGGGGGGGGGGGGGGGGTTGTGACAAATCTAGCGGAGCATTAAAAACGCCCGAGAAAAAAAACCGTCGGTCAAAACAGCCGGACATAACCACACCCCTTTTAAGGACTCCGCCGGAACCATTCCGAGTAGAGGAGTCCGTATCTCAAATATACGGCGATCAAAACAAAAAGACAAGTTTTTTTGAAAAAAAGGGGTTTTTTAGGGGAAAATTCGAGTGGAAAAGGTGGGTTTTTCAAAAAATATCCCCGGAACGGTAAGAAGAAAATCACCGGTCCCAAAGGGTACTTCATTGCCGCCATGAGCTTACGGTACCCTTTGAAAACCCGCCGGCGGGCGAAGGAGGGAGCGGTCCTCCCTTCCCGCGCTCCGCCCCAGGGGCAGGACTCCCCCGGCGGGGGGGTCCAAAATTGACATTTTGGAATCATTTTGAGAGAATAAACTATGGAGAAAAATGAAATTCTGGTGATATACGGGAATAATCCTGAAGAAATGGCCTACAAGCTGGCGGAAGCGGCGGGCCTTGCGGATCTCATCGGCAGCCGGGAGCGCAGGATCGGGCTTAAACCGAACCTGGTGGTTGCCCGGCCCGCTTCCGAAGGGGCGACGACCCACCCGGAAATAGTTCGGGGAGTCGCGGGGTATCTGCAAAACAACGGATTCCGCCGCCTGCTTATTATGGAAGGCGCCTGGGTAGGGGCGCGGACCACGGAGGCTTTTTCTGTCTGCGGCTATACACAGCTTGCCCGGGATATGGGACTGGATATCATCGATACCCAGGATGACCAGGCCCGGAGGTATGACTGCCGGGGGATGGATATAGAAATTTGCGGCAGCGCCATGGGGGTGGATTTTATGATAAATCTCCCGGTGATGAAGGGCCATTGTCAGACCCTCGTAACCTGCGCCTTAAAAAACAACAAGGGAATTATTCCTAACCGGGAAAAACGCCGGTTTCACCGCCTCGGTCTGCATAAACCCATCGCCCATTTAAATACGGCGGTTAAGAACGATTTTATTCTGGTGGATGGGATCTGCGGGGATATGGATTTTGAAGAAGGGGGAAACCCCCTGCCCGCGGGGCGTATGTTCGCCGCCCGGGACCCGGTGCTCTGTGACGCCTGGGCTGCGGGCCAGATGGGGTATACCCCCGATGAGATCCCCTATATCGGCCTTGCGGAAAAACTGGGGGTGGGGTGCGGGAACCCCGCCGAAGCCCGGGTGCGGGAGCTTAACCGGAGCGCCGACAGCGGCGCTCTCGCCGGCGGCGTCCCCCTGCCCCATCCGGGGGGCAAGGCCCGGCGGCTTGCCCCCTACATCCGGGAAGACCGGGCTTGCAGCGCCTGTTACGCGGCCCTGATTTTTGCCCTTTCCCGGATGAGCCGGAACGAGCTGGACCGCCTCCAGGAGCCCATATCCATAGGCCAGGGTTTTACGGGGAAAACAGGCTCCCGGGGGGTCGGCCGCTGTACCGCCCGGTTCGATGCCTCCCTGGAGGGATGTCCCCCTTCGGCTTCAAGGATCCTTGAATTTTTAAGAAAACAACTTTGAATTGCCGCTTTTTACGGGTTCAAAACCAGGGGATACGGGAAGCGCGTTTTTAAGCCGCCCCTTTTAGAGGGCATTCAGGCCCTTTTCGTACAGCTCAAGGTATTTTTTTGCCGATTTTTCCCAGGAAAAATTTTGTTTCATTCCGGTAATACGCATGGCCTCCACCCGGGACCGGCGGTTATAATAGGCCCACACCGCCCAGCCGGTGGTATTGTATATGGCGTTTGGGGTAAGATCGTCAAACATAAATCCCGTTCCGGTTCCGGTTTCCTGGTTAAAGTTTTCCACCGTATCCGCGAGCCCTCCGGTGTTCCGAACAATGGGAGGGGTTCCATAGGCCAGGGAATACAGTTGGTTGAGGCCGCAGGGTTCGTAACGGCTCGGCATAAGAAAAAAATCGCTTCCCGCCTCAATGAGATGGCTTAAGTCCTCGCTGTATCCGATCCGGGCCTTAAAATTGGAGAGCCGTGATGAGAGGCTTCGGACTTCATTTTCGCACCAGGCGTCACCGGTTCCCAGGAGAACCAGTTGGATGTTCATGTCCCGGCAGATAGACCAGGCGGAACCATAGGAGGGGCCGAAAAGGGCTCCCACCCCCTTCTGTTCGGTGAGCCGGGTTACCATACCGATCACCGGGACACTGGAATCCCCGGACAGTCCAAAGGTCCGCTGGAGGGCCTCCTTGGCTTTGGCTTTTCCCTCCATGTTTTTGATACTGTAGGGTTGAGGAATATGCGGGTCCTTGGCGGGGTTCCAAACATCGGTGTCTATGCCGTTGAGGATCCCCGAATAATCCGCGGACCGGTACCGGAGCATACCGTCCAGGCGGAAACCGTGGGCTTGGGTCTGGGTTTCCCGGGCATAATTCGGGGAGACGGTGTTCAATTTGTCGGCGCAACTGATCCCCGCCTTGAGGAAGTTCATCATATTCCAGTCATCTAAACCGGCTTCAAAAAAAACGTTCCACCCGAGCCTTGTGTAGGAGTAATTATCCTTGCTGTAAATCCCCTGATACCCCAAATTGTGGATCGTCAGGACCGAAATGGTTTTGGAAAATCCCCCGATCCGTTCCCCGAATTTAAGGAAAACCGGTACCAGGGCCGTCGGCCAGTCATGGGCATGAAGCACGTCGGGGTACCAGGACAGTTTTCGGCAAAGTTGAAACACGGAACGGGAAAAAAAGCTGAACCGCCGGGGGTTGTCAAGGAAATCCGGCTCCGCGGGGATCCCATAGATGCCGTCCCTGCCGAAAAACTTTTCGTGTTCGATAAAATAAACGGAAATCGGATTTTTTTGAGGAGACCCCGGCAGGCGTGCCGTATAAACGGCGCTCCATTCCTCACCTCCCCCCACGGGGACCCCCAGGGCGCCTTCGAGTTTGGTGAGGCTTCCCCGGTCTACAGAATAATACCGGGGTATTACAATCTTCACCTCATGACCCAATTTTGCCAGGGCAATAGATAAAGCGGATACGGCATCGGCGAGCCCTCCGGTTTTGGCGTAGGGAACGGCTTCGCTGGCAGCCATTAATATCTTCATTTTTTGCCCCTTTGTTCAGCGTGTTAAAAGCGGTCGATCATCGCAAGACCATGCTCTTCTATAATTTTAAGTCCTACGTCAAAATTTTCCAGCTTAAAAATGACCACCGCCTTACCGGCTTTACCTTCCAAAGAGGCATAAAGATATTCGATGTTAACATCGGATTCCCGGAACAACTCCATCACCTCGGCCAGGCTCCCCGGGGTGTCGTTGATCTCCACCGCCACCACGCGGGTTTCCCGGGTGGTAAACCCGGCGGCGCTGAGTACCCGGAGGGCCTCGGCGTCATTATCCACGATAAGCCTGAGGATGCCAAAATCAGCCGTATCCGCAATGGATATGGCCCGGATATTGATGCCCCCCTGGGCAAGAACCCGGGTTACATCCGCCAGACGGCCTGCGTTATTTTCCAAAAATACCGATATTTGTTTAATCTGCATGGTTCCCCCTTATATCTTACGGTTATCAACAACCCGTTTTGCCTTACCTATGGACCGTTCTATGGTTTTCGGTTCCACCAGCTTTACCTTGAGGCCGATCTGCAGTTTGGATTTCATCACGCTTTCGATCTTGGACCGTAACCCTTCAAGATCCCGGGTTTCATCACTGAAAAATTCCTTTTTTACCTCTACCTGGAGTTCCACCTCGTCCAGGTGGGAAGCCCCCCGGTTCAGAACGATGAGGTATTGCGGCTCGGTTCCCTCAATTTCAATGAGGGCTTGCTCTATCTGGCTGGGGAAAACATTGACCCCCCGGATGATGAGCATATCGTCGGTCCTGCCGAAGAGCCGGTGCATCCTCACGGTGGTTCTGCCGCAGGAACAGGGCTCGGGTATAAAGTAGGTTATGTCCCGGGTCCGGTAACGGAGTAAGGGGGTTCCCTCTTTGGTAAGGGTGGTAAAGACCAATTCTCCCTTTTCCCCATAGGGCAGGACCTTTCCCGTATGGGGCTCGATGATCTCCGGATAAAAAAGATCCTCGTTGATATGGAGCCCGTTCTGGGCTTCACACTCAAAGGCCACCCCGGGTCCGATGATCTCGGTGAGTCCGTAGATATCATAGGCCTTCATATTATAATGGGCTTCGATCTCCTTCCGCATATTCTCACTCCAGGGTTCAGCCCCAAAACACCCCTTGTTTAGCGGGAGTTTTTTTAAATCAACCCCCGCTTCTTCCGCCTCCTCCGCCATATACAGGGCATACGAGGGGGTACAGGTGAGGATGGTAGACCCAAAGGCCTGCATCACCTGGAGCTGCCGGGCGGTGTTACCCGACGACATGGGCAAAACGTTTGCCCCCAACACCCGGGCGCCGTAATGGGCCCCCGGACCCCCGGTAAAAAGACCGTATCCATAACAGTTCTGGACCGTATCGTCCCGGGTACACCCTGCGGCCGCCATGGTCCGGGCCATGGACTCCCCCCAGATTTCGATGTCCTTGTGGGTATAGGCGTCCACCACGGGGATCCCCGTGGTCCCCGAGGACATGTGGATCTCCTCGATGAGGGACTTCGGACAGGCGAGGAGCCCATAGGGAAAGGTATCCCGGAGGTCGTCCTTGGTGGTAAAGGGCAATTTTTCGATGTCCTCGATGCGGTGGATGTCCCGGGAGGTTATCCCGAGGTCGTCCATTTTTTCCCGGTAGAAAGGTACCACCCCATAGAGTTTTTCCACCAAGTTTTTGAGGTGGGCGAGTTGCCGCCTCTTCCGGGTTTCCCTTTCCATACATTCATATTCAGGATTGAAGATCATGGTTTTGTCCTTACAAAAAAATTTGAGAAAGAAAACGGAATCATTCTATGATATACCTATTTCTTAGATTCCCTCAATACCCAATCCGGAAATTACCTAAGGGAAGGGCTCAAAATTTCAGTTTTGAACCCTTCCCCAAATGCCGGAGGGCCCATCCCGCGGCTTAAACCGGTCCGTTTTTCTCTTAAATTTAGGCTCCTTTTCTCAAAAATTGAAATTCCGACCAGGCCTCCATGATTTTTCATTGTTTTTATTCCGAAGGGTCAAATGCCATCTTGCAGGTTAATTAAAATCATGATAAATTCTATCAATATTATAATTTCTTGGGACGGATGGTTATATGGCCAAACAGATCCTGGTGGTGGACGATAACATTTCAAGCCTCAAACAGATAGGCGCCCAGCTTACCTCCCACTATGATGTTTCCCTGGCCAAATCCGGAGCCTTGGCCCTACAGATATGTAAAAAGGAGAAGCCTGACCTCATCCTTCTGGACATCGAAATGCCCGAAATGGACGGTTTCGAGACCATAAAACAGCTCAAAGAGGACCCGGACCTCCATCCCATACCGGTTATTTTCCTCACCGGCAACCAGGATACGGCAACGGAGATCCGGGCCCTCCAGTCCGGGGCGATGGATTTTATCACCAAGCCCGCCAATAAAGACATCCTGTTTCACCGGCTGGAACTCCACCTCCAGTTTGCCGCCTACCAATCCTCCCTGGAGCGTACCGTTCGGGAACTGGAGAACAGCATCGTTACCTCCTTTGCGGAACTGGTGGAATGTAAGGATGATAATGCCGGGAGCCACGCCCTGCGGACCGGAAAGTACATGGAGACCTTCGGCCAGGAATTGCTTGCCTCGGGGGTTTTTGCGGGGGAACTCACCGAAACGGATGTGGAGATGATGATCCGGGCCGCCCCTTTCCACGATGTGGGGAAGGTCGGTATCAGCGACGTGTTCCTGCTGAAACCCGGGCCGCTGACCGCTGAGGAATTTGAGGAGATCAAAAAGCATACGGTGATCGGCGCCCGGTTTCTCGCCACCATCTATGAGCGTACCCCGGAACAGCATTACCTTGACTGCGCCCGGTTGATCGCCGGAGGGCACCACGAGAACTTCGACGGTTCGGGCTACCCCGCCGGCCTCGCGGGGGACCAGATTCCCCTCTGCGCCCGGATCATGGCGGTCATAAACGTCTATGGGGCCTGCATAACCGATCGGATTTACCGCAAGGCCCTGAGCCACGAAGACGCCTGCCGGATCGTCCGTGAGGGAAGGGGAACGAAATTTGATCCCCGGCTGGTGGACGCGTTTGAGCGGATTCGGGATAAATTTCCCGATTTGGAACTGCCCCCTGAGTCTTTTGTGACCCTTCAGGGAAGGAAGCTGCGCCGTGAAGAAAATCCTGGTAGTGGACGATAACATCTCAAGTCTCAAGCAAATCGGCGCCCAGCTTGGGGAGAGCTACGAGGTCTCCCTGGCAAAATCAGGGGCCCTGGCCCTCCAGATCTGTATGCAGGAAAAACCCGATCTCATCCTTCTGGATATCGAAATGCCCGGGATGGACGGGTTTGAAACCTTAAAACGGTTCCGGCTGAACCGGTATTTGGGAAGCATTCCCGTAATATTCCTTACCGGCAACCACGATACCGAAACCGAGGTCCGGGCCCTTCAGTCCGGGGCCCGGGACTTTATTACCAAGCCGGTGGAAAAGGACATCCTCTTCCACCGGATAAAGCTGCACCTGGGGTTTTCCGCCTACCAGGCCCATTTGGAAAACACCGTGGCCAATCTATCGGAAAGCGTCGCCTTGTCCTTCGCGGAGCTCATTGAATGCCGGGACGAGAATACCGGGGAGCATGTGGTACGGACCAGCAAGTATGTGGGGATGCTGGGACGCCGGCTCATCGAAAAGGGGATCTTTGTGGAGGAGCTTACCTCTATGGACCTCAGCATGATGGTCCAGGCGGCCCCCCTCCATGACATCGGAAAAATCGCCATCAGCGATCGGGTACTCCTCAAGCCTTCCCGGCTGGACGATGAGGAATTCGCCGTCATGAAGCGGCATACGGTGATAGGGGAGGAGATCCTGGAGAGCATGATATCCCGAACCCCCACCCAGCAATACCTCCAATACGCAAAGCAGATTGCGGCATCCCATCACGAACGGTACGACGGCAAGGGGTACCCCCGGGGCCTTACGGGGGACGAGATTCCCCTCTGCGCCCGGCTTATGGCCGTGGCGGATGTGTACGACGCCCTGGTGGATGATCGGGTTTACCGCCGGGGCATGCCCCCTACCGAGGCCTGCCGTATCATTCTGGACGGGAAAAATACCAATTTTGACGGCCGGGTGGTGGAGGCCTTTGAGGATATCCATGAAAAAATAGCGGAGGCGGTGTATAAGAAGGGCGTATAGTGTCCGGTGGTCGGTCCGATCTTTCTATTAAATTAAAGAGGCTGTTTCAAAATTTGGTATATTGAGACCGTCTCAAGGAGTAGGGTATGATTACTATGTTGAACGCTTTTACGGAAGAAGTCGATGATATGGAAGCGGCGGTATCGGAGATTCTGGAACAATTGGATGTGGACCATAGGCTTTTGGCGCATTCCCTGGGGATACTGCACTGTTACAGTGAGTTCTGCGAAAACGGGATCGTCAAGGCCCTCTGCGAAAAGCTGCCCTTTGATGTGGTGGGGAGTACCACCTCAAGCCTTTCGGCGTCGGGACGGATGAGCGAAATGGGGCTCGCCCTTACGGTATTGACCAGCGATACGGTCCAATTTAAGAGCGGCGTCTCAGAGGAGGTGAAGGACAGCGCCGAAGCTCCGGTAACGGAACTCTACAAAAGGCTTATTGATCCCCTTCCCCGGAAGCCTGCCCTGCTCTTGCCCTTCATCCCCTTTTTAATGATCCCCGGGGGAGATGAGTTTGTCGCACAAATTGACGCCCTCTCCGGGGGAATCCCCGCCTTTGGGACCCTTTCCATTTCCAATGAAATCGATTTTTCCCGGTGCTATACCATCTATAACGGCGAGTATTACCCCGCCGCGTTGGTACTGACGGCTCTGATAGGTGACGTGGAACCGATTTTTATGAATACCTCGATAAATGAGGAGAGCATCCTCAAACAGAAGGCGGTGATAACCGAGGTAAACCGGAACCGGGTCCAAACCATCAATAATATAAAAGCCGCGGCTTACATGGAATCCATCGGCCTTGCCAAAGACGGTAAGATATCGGGGATGGAGTCCACGCCCTTTGTCGTCGATCTGGAGGACGGTTCCCGGCTGGTCCGGGCCAATATTGGTTCCAATGAACAGGGGGAGATGATCCTCTGCGGGGCGGTACCGGTTAATTCCCCCGTGGCCTTCGCATCCCAGGGCTTTAACGACGTGGTGGAAACCGCTTCCGAAAAGGCGGCTGAAGCCGCCAAGGCCGCCCAGGGCAGGGGAATCCTGATGTATTCCTGCGCGGCCAGGTATTGGGTCCTGGGCTTGCAGATTCGGGCGGAACTTGAAGCGGTGGAGGCATGTATCGCCGGTACGGCGCCCTATCACCTCGTCTGTTCCGGCGGAGAAATATCCCCGCAATTCTTAAGTAACGGGAAGGTGGCGAACCATCTTCAGAATAATTCCCTCATCATCTGTATTCTCTAGGAGCCCCTATGTCCGATGAAAGGCGGAGTCTGCAGGAAGAAAACGCCGCCCTACAGTTACAATTAAAAAAACTCAACCGCCAGCTTGCCGTCCAGCAGAACGCTATGATCCGCGCCGAGCGGATGTCCAACCACTGGGATCGGCTGGCTTCGGTGGTCCGGAAGGAGCAGTCCAAGCAGGAAAAATATATGAATATGATGCTGGAAAACAGTTCCAACATCATCATCTTACTCGACGGGGAAGGCCGTTTTGCCTATTGTACCAAGACTTTTCTCAGAATCATAGGGATAGAAAATTTCGGCCTTATCGACGGACATCCTTTTTTGGACGTTTTTGAACGTTTGGGTAACCCGGTTTTCTCGGAGCATATTAAAACATACATCGACCGCGCGATACAGGAATTCGGGACCATCCGGGGGCAGGAAGTCCTGGACCTTTCCGGATCCGGGGAGAGTATGATCTACACCACCAATATCACCGCCATGCGGGACGCGGCGGGGGCCGTGGAAGGAATCATGCTCCTCTTTCACGATGTTACCGAAACCCTCCGGGCCAAGGAAGCGGCTGAGGCGGCCTCCAAGGCGAAAAGCACCTTCCTGGCTACCATGAGCCACGAAATCCGTACCCCCCTGAACGCGATTATCGGCCTTTCGGAGATACAGCTCCAGAAGGATCTGCCTGAGGATGTCCACGCCGATCTGGAAAAGATCTACAGTTCCGGTTCGGTCCTCCTGGGGATCATCAACGATATCCTGGATATTTCCAAAATCGAAGCGGGGAATTTTGAACTTGTCCCGGTGGAATACGATACCCCCAGCCTTATCAACGATACGGTACAGTTAAACATCGTGCGGATCGGTTCCAAAGCCATTACCTTTAAACTCAACATTGATGAGACCCTACCGGGAAGATGGTTCGGGGATGAACTGCGGGTAAAGCAGATCCTCAACAATATTCTTTCCAACGCGTTTAAGTACACCCGGGAGGGAACGGTTACCCTCCAGGTCCGGTGGGAGCGGCGGGGGGAAGATGCCTTTTTGATCTTTATCGTCAAGGACACGGGTATCGGAATCCGGAAGGAAGATATCGGGCGGCTTTTCTCCGAATACAGCCAACTGGACACCCAGGCGAACCGGAAGATCGAGGGTACGGGGCTGGGGCTTTCCATCACCAAAAATCTGGTGGAGCTGATGGGGGGCGTCATGAGCGTGGAAAGTGAATACGGCCGGGGCAGCGCTTTTACGGTGGAGATCCGTCAGAAGATCGTCGATAACCGGCCCATAGGCCCCGACGTGGCCGTCAACCTCCAGTCGTTCCGGTTTGTTGAGACCCGGGCGAACCGGGGCAGGAATTTGCTGCGGACCCACATGCCCTACGGTAAGGTCCTGGTGGTGGATGATGTGGCGACCAATTTGGACGTGGCCCAGGGGCTTCTCCTGCCCTACGGCCTGACCATTGACTGCGTTCAGAGCGGACCGGAGGCGATAGAAAAGATCCGATCCGCTTCGGTGAAATACGACGCGATATTCATGGATCACATGATGCCCGAAATGGACGGCATTGAGGCGGTCCGGATCATCCGTAATGAAATCGACACGGATTATGCCCGGACCGTACCGATCATCGCCCTTACCGCCAATGCCCTGGCGGGAAATGAGGAAATGTTCCAGGCAGCGGGGTTCAACGCCTTCCTCGCAAAACCCATTGATATTATGCGGCTGGATATCCTGCTTAACCAGTGGGTACGGGACAAGCAGAGTGAAGAAACCCTCTGGAAAGCGGAACAGGAGCAGGGGAGCGGGGACGCTGCCGGGGAAGCCTCAGGCGGCCTTGAGGGCCTTGAGGTACCGGGGCTGGACCTAAAAGGGGGGATCGCCCGCTACGGCGGGGAAGAGATATACTTCGGGATCCTTCGCTCCTATGCGGTCCATACCCCGGAACTCCTGGAACGGCTCCGTTCCCTCGCCCGGGAGACCCTGGGGGACTATGCCGTTACGGTCCACGGTATCAAGGGGGCCAGCTACGGGATCCGCGCCGAGGAAGTCGGCAAACAGGCGGAGGCCCTGGAAGCGGCCGCCAAGGCCGGGGATTACGAGGAAGTGGCAAGGGACAACAACGGCTTTATCGAACAGGCGGAGGCGCTGCTTGCCCGCATTGGGGACGTGCTGCGGAATAGAGAGACGCGGAGGGAGGCAAAGCAAAAGGCCCCCGCCCCGGATCCGGCCCTCCTGGAGAAACTCCTGGCGGCCAGCAAACGGTTCAAGTCCACCGTAATGGAAGAGATCCTCGCGGAACTTGAAGGGTACGAATACGAGTCCGGGGGAGACCTGGTGGAATGGCTTCGGGAACAGATGGACAATCTGGAATATGAGGCCATTCAGGACCGGCTGGAAGGGATGAAAGGATAGCGGAGCAGATGATATCAACCAGGGAAGATCAGATCGAACGGCGGCACCTCTTTATTATCAATCCCAAGTCTTTCCCCCTGCAGCAGGATCTGAACCGGATCCTTTCCCATATCGAGGGGTACTTCAAAGAAAATCCGGGGCAAGACTATGACATTCACCTTTCCCGTTATCCCCGGGATGCGGTCAGCGTCGTCAGAAAGCGGATAGGGCAGATCGGGGCGGACCGGATCCTCCGGGTATATGCCCTGGGAGGGGACGGGATCATCTTTGACTGCCTGAACGGCCTCATCGGGTCCCCTCATGTGGAGCTTGCCCTGATGCCCTACGGAACCGGCAGCGATTTTGTCCGCGCCTTTGGGGATGAACATTACACACAATTCCGAAACATCGAATTACAGGTTAACTCCCCGGTGATCCCCACGGATGTGATCCACTGCGGGAATAACTGTGCGCTGAATTTCTGCGCCGTGGGCCTGGAAGCGGCTTCGGTGATCAAAACCCTCTCTCTGAACCGGCGTTTTGAGAAGGCCCGTTTCCGCCTTCCCGCCTTGAACGGTTTGTTCTATGTTATTGGGGGGATGGGCGCCGCCTTTGATCGGGATGTTATCGGTCAGTACTATGAGATAGATGCCGACGGGGAGGATAGGAGCGGCTTCTATAGTATCATCAATATCGCCAACGGCCCCTGTTACGGATCCGGCAGGTCCGCGGTTCCCACCGCCGTACCGGATGACGGCGCCTTGGATATGATGGCGGCGCGGCAGGTCGGTTCCCTCAAGATCTTAAGGCTTATCCCCGAATATTTAAAGGGAAGGTACTATAAGTATCCGTCTATCTGTACCCTGAGGCGGGTACAGAAGGTGTCCATCCGTTCCGAATCCCCCCTCCTGGTCAATCTGGATGGAGAGTCCTTTTTTGATTCGGAGCTTACCATAGAAATTATCCCCAGTGCGGTGAATATAGTCGCCGTCAACAACCTGGCATATCGGAGGAGGGGAGAATACCATGAACCACATTACTCCGTCAAATAAGACCGGTGATGTTTTGTTTTATCGCCTGGCAAACAGCCTCGCGATCTTTGCCATATTCCTCTTTGGATTTTTTCGCGGCCTGGATCACGCGGCCCAGGGCGCTTACGGAAAGTTGGTGGAGATGGCAATTTTCGCATCTCTTGCGGTTATCTTGCAGATCCTGATAATCTGTCTCGTGCGGAATGTCCGGCTTATTGCCCTCTTTGTTCCTTTGGCGGTGTTTACCTCTTATACCATAGGTTCCCTGGTGATCGGGAATTTCCGTCATTACTTTATTGTATATATTGCCCTCTGCGTCCTGGCGGGGGTGTACTTTCAGCCCTGGAGCATGTTGAGATTCATCATCATCACCAATATCGGCATTATCACCATGGCCTTTTCGGGGATTTTCCTTCAGGGGGATAGGGGCTTTGACCGGGCCAGCACGCTCCTTATCGACTGGATTATGGCCTTCAGCAGTTCCGTGTTTCTCTATCTGATTGCCGGTTTTACCCGGCGCAAAACCTCCGCGTCGGCTAAGGCGGAAACCGCCTTTAGCACCCTCATGTCGACCACCCCCAATCTTATCGCCCTGGTGGATGAATTGAACTGTATCACCTACATCAGTAAACCCCTGGCGGAATTTGCCCGCATCAAAAATCCCGCCCTGCCCGTGGGGCGGCCCATCCTCGATCTCTTTGGGGATATAAACGTCAAAATGATGATCGCCGAAATCCTGGAGAACGGGGGGGCCTACGACGACACCAGGGAGATTGTCTGGAATGGGGAATCCCGGTATTTCAAGATCCTTTCCGGTAAATTCTCCGCCGATACCCGGGGGACCTTTATCGATATCACCGACATCAGTTCGGTGGTACAGGCAAAGCTGGAAGCGGAGGCGGCCAGCCAGTCCAAGAGCGCATTCCTGGCCACCATGAGCCATGAGATCCGCACCCCCCTGAACGCGATCATCGGTCTTTCGGAGATTGAAATCCAGAAAGATCTCCCCACGGCGACCCATCAGGATCTGGAAAAAATATATAACTCCGGTTCCAGCCTTTTGGGGATCATCAACGACGTTCTGGATATCTCCAAGATAGAGGCGGGCAGCTTTGAGCTTATCTCAGTGGAATACGATACCCCGAGTTTGATTAACGATACGGTACAGCTTAACATCGTCCGTATCGGTTCCAAACCTATCGAATTTGAGTTGGATTTAGATGAAACCACTCCTTCCCGGTTTTGTGGGGATGAGCTGCGGGTAAAGCAGGTTTTGAACAATATCCTCTCCAACGCCTTTAAGTATACCCAGGAGGGTAAGGTGCTCCTCCGGTTTCGATGGGAAAGGCACGGGGAGGATGCCATACTCTTTTTTACCGTGCGGGATACCGGCCGGGGGATCAGGCAGGAGGATATAACCAAACTTTTTGCCGAGTACAGTCAACTGGATACCAAGGCGAACCGGAAGATCGAGGGGACCGGACTGGGGCTTTCCATCACTAAAAAACTCATCGAGATGATGGGGGGAACCATCCTGGTGGAAAGCGAATACGGCCATGGCAGCGCCTTTACCATCTCCCTGCGCCAAAAGATCGCCGACGAGCGGCCCATTGGTAAAACGGTAGTAGAAAACCGAAATCCTTCCGGTTCAGGGATGATAAACGCAGCCGGGGGAAAAACCTTATCCGTTCTTATATGCCCTATGGCCGGGTCCTGGTGGTGGATGACGTGGCTACCAATCTGGATGTGGCCCGGGGGCTCATGATGCCCTACGGCCTTTCCATAGACTGCGCCGGTAGTGGTCAAGAGGCCATCAGAAAAATCCAGGAAGAAAAGATGCGCTACGACGCGATATTTATGGATCACATGATGCCCGAGATGGACGGTATTGAGGCGACCCGGATTATCCGTAATGAGATTGACACGGAGTACGCAAAAAACGTTCCTATTATTGCCCTCACCGCCAACGCTATTGTGGGGAATGAGGAAATGTTCCTTTCCAATGGTTTTAACGCCTTTATCTCAAAACCCATCGATATTATGCGGCTGGATACCATCCTCAACCAGTGGGTACGGGACAGACAGACCGAGGAGATCCTGCGGCAGGCGAAGAATATGCAAAAAGAGTCCGCTGCCGCCGAACCGGTGGAGGAATTATCCTCCGTGATTCTTGACGGTTTTGAGATAGAAGGGGTAGACTTGGAAGCGGGGATCGCCCGATATGGGACAAAGGAAACGTACCTGAACATCCTCCGTTCCTATGTGATCCATACCCCGGAACTATTGGAAAAACTCCGTAATCTTTCCCGCGAAACCCTTGCCGAATATGCGGTTACGGTCCACGGCATCAAGGGGGCGAGTTACGGTATCTCCGCCGGAGCGGTCGGGGATTGGGCGGAAAAACTTGAACACGCGGCCAAGGCCGGGGATTACGATGCGGTGAACGGGGAAAACGCTTCTTTTATAGAAAAAACAGAAGTTCTGGTTGCCGGAATCTGGAATCTATTACGGGAGGCTTTGGAACAGGACGCTGAAAAACAAAAGGCCGCGGCTCCGGACCGCGTCCTGCTGGAAAAACTACTGGATGCCGGCAAGCGGTTTAAATCCACGGTGATGGAGGAAGTTTTATCGGAACTCGAAGAATATGAATATGAAGCCGACGGAGACCTGGTAACCTGGCTCCGGGAGCAATTGGATAATCTGGAATATGACGCCATTCGGGATCGACTAGAGTCGCTATTATTGGTACAACCATAACCCCGGTTTAATCCGGGGCGGTCGTGGATTTTTGTAAATTTTTTAAAAAAAATACCGATAATATCGAGTAGAGGTATATAATATCCAAATAAAGAGGATGGCGGATCCATGGATAGACAAACCCATGATCAGATATATTTAAAAAAATCCAGGTTGCTCTCAATTATTGGGATCACTGCCTATGGATTTATACGCTCGGTGGAGATTATTGCCCGGGGGCCGAATTACCGGAACGCCCTGGCGGTAGGTTTATTCTGCGGATGTATTGTGGCGGCCCTGCTTGTCCTTATGTATTTGGTGAAAGATAAGGCGAAGTTGGCCTTTTATGTCCCCTTTATTACCTTTGTTGGTTTTACGGCGGGATCGGTTTATTTAAAAGATTTTGAGTATTTTTTTATTATCTGGTTAGGCATTTGTGGAATCGGATGTATATATCACAACTTTAAAAAACTTTTATCCTTTTTTATAACCTCCAATGTGATAATCTTTTTTTTATTTTTATTTAATTTTATTACCCAAAATACCCTGCCCCAGGCCATGGCCCAGTGGTTTTTCGCGGTATGTACCTCGACCTTTTTTCTTATATCGGCACAATTTTCATCAAACACAGACGGTCCTGCCGACAAGGTGTTTGACGCGTTCTCTCTCCTCATGGAGACCACCCCCCATCTGATGGCGGTGGTGGATGGGGCCGGCGGTATTATCTCTGTGAGCAGGGGGTTAAAGGAATTTATCCGGGTTAAGGATCCCGCCGCGATTGCCGGTAGGCCCCTGCTTGATCTTATTGACGATCCTGAATTCAAGATGATGATAAAGGAAATCCTTGAAACCGGGGAGTTTTTTGAGGGTACTAAAAAAATTACCGATAACAGGGGAACTCCCCGGGGTTTTAAGGTGTTTTCAAAGCGGCTTGAGGGAGATGTCCCGGGGCTTTTTATCGATATCGCCGATATTACGGATGTCCAGCTCCAAAACAAGATGGAAAAAACACCCCCGGGACAAAAGGCCTTCCGTACCGCCATAAATTATGAAATAAGGCCCCCCTTCAACGGCAGCCAAAACAGGACTCCGGTCCGGTCCTATATGCCCTATGGGAAGGTACTGGTCGTGGACGAGGGGATGGTAAGTCCGGATGCGGTCAAGAACCTGTTGCTGCCCTATGGGCTTTTAATAGACTGTATCTCAAGCGGCCGGGATGCCGTAGAACGGATCCGGAACGAAACAATAAAATACGACGCGGTCTTTATGGATCCCCTGCTGCCCAGGATAGACGGTATTGAAGTAATCCGGATCATCCGGGATAAAATAGGTACGGAATACGCAAAAAACCTTCCCATTATCGCTTTGACCGTCAGCCCCGCGGGAGACGAGGAACGGCTCCTCTCCGGTGGTTTTAACGCCCTTATCCAAAAACCCATCGACAGCATATACCTGGATACGATCCTGAATCAGTGGGTGCGGGATAAACAGCCGGAGGAGATCCTGTTGAAAGCAGAACGGGAACAGGCGGAAGGGGGAGGTGTCCAGGATGTGTTAGAAAACCTGGCCATAAAGGAACCCCATAACCCCCTTCCCGGCAGTGGATTGATTGAAAAAAACGCCGAATGCCGTCACGCGGGTTGAACCGCCCCGGGGCCGGGGGATAAAAACCGGCTAGACGTTCCGGGGCCGATTGTCCTGGACCCGCTTGGCTTTACCTTCGGATACCGGGAGGCTGCCTGATTCGTGGAGTTCCACCCGGGGGTTGATGGTGATGGAGGACTGGAGGGTCCGGCGGATCTTTTCCCGCAGGGCGTTTAAAGGCCGGGTGTCGTCCATAAAAATGTCAGGCCCCACCTCGGTTTTTACCGTCAGCCGGTCTAACATCCCGTCCTTTTCTATTACGATAAGGTAATTGTTCCCCACCTCCTTGATGGACATGATCACTTCCTCAATCTGACTGGGGAAGAGGTTCACTCCGTTGATGATGAGCATGTCGTCGGTACGTCCGGTGATACGGTGGATCCGGCGGTGGGTTCTGCCGCAGGAACAAGGTTCGGTGTAGAAGGCCGAAAGGTCCCGGGTACGGTAACGCAGGATGGGGGTGGCTTCCCTGCATAATATGGTCAGAACCAGCTCGCCGATTTCTCCGTCCCGGGCCGGTTCCAGCGTATCGGGGTTGACGATTTCGGCGATATACCCGTCCTCCCAAATATGGAGTCCGTCTTTACCTTGACATTCAAAGGCCACTCCCGGACCGTTCATTTCCGAAAGTCCGTAGGAATTGTATACGTCAATGTGCAGGAGCTCCTCAATACGCCGGCGGGTATCCTCGGAATAGGGTTCCGCCCCGGCAAAGGCCCGTTTGAGCTTAATGCTTTCCCGGCTTACCCCCTCTTCCCGCATTTTGGATTCCACATGGAGGAGGAAACTTGGGGTGGCGTGCAGCACGGTGGTACCAAAATCCTGCATCAGTTTGAATTGCCGGGTGGTGTTCCCCACCCCGGAGGGGATCACCAACATCCCCACCTCCTCAGCTCCGGCATGAAACCCCAAGCCCCCGGTAAAAAGGCCGTAGGTGATCATGTTCTGGAACACGTCGGTGGCGTTACATCCCGTCCCATAGATACACCGGGCCACAAAACCGGTCCATCGGCGTATATCTTCCCGGTTAAAATAGATGGTGGTGGGGGTTCCTGTGGTACCGCTTGAGGCGTGGAGCCGGATCACCTCGTCCTTGGGGATGCTGAGAAAACCGTAGGGAAAACCTACCCGCAGGTCCTGCTTGGTAGTAAAGGGAATTTGCTTCAGGTCCTCAAGACTTTTTATATCGGCTTCGCTTTTGATCCCCGCCTTGGGGAGCCGATCCTGATAAAAGGGGGTCCGCAGGGCGTAGCTTACCATGGTTTTAAGCTGTCTAAGCTGCCAGGCTTCCAACTCCCGCCGGGGGAGGGTCTCCATCTCGGGGTTCCAATACTGGTACATCAGGCATCCCCCGGTAAAGCGGCGGCATTACGGCCCAGGACAAAGGCCTTCCGGTTCGCTTCCGCTATCGCGGGATCCTTGGAAACAAATTGGGTGATGATGGTGTTTTCCAGGGTTTCCTCCGGGATGGGGAGGAAGGGGGAAGCGGCCCCCACCATGACCATATTTACCGCCCGGGGAAGCCCCGCCGCTTTGGCGAGGGCCGCGGCCTCCACGATCCGATAGAGCGGAAAGGCCGTTATGGTTTTAAGTATCCCCTGAAGCTCGGGATAATCGGGGATGTTGACAAGGGGTTCCGCCGCGGTAACCAACGCCCCGGCAGGGGAAAGCCAGGAGGCATACCGAAGGCTTTCCAGTACCTCCATGGAGATGATGAGATCCGCCCCCCCCTGAGGAACCAGATCCGAAGGGATTACCCTATCGGCGATCCTGAGGTGAGCCAAGACCGCCCCTCCCCGTTGAGCCATACCGTGAACCTCGGACTGACGGACCGACAGTCCTTCCTGAATAGCGGCCTGGGCGATGATAGCGGCGATGGAAAGCACCCCCTGGCCCCCAACACCCGCAAGGATGATGTCTTTTTTCATGCCCCGCTCCTGTATTCCCTTTTACTCCGGAACCTTTAAACCCCGGCCGGTTTCGGGAAGGCTTTGGAAAAAACGGCAAACCAAACGTTAAGCCGAGCCGCTTTTTTCTTCTAAATCTAAGATTACTGCCCCAAAACTTCAGTCTTGGGGCAGTAATCCACTATATCTTTTTTATGGAATTTATACAAGTTCCACCGCTTTCTTGACCCAAAAGATATAATAGAGTATTCTCAATATTATAGAGGTTTTTTCAAAATGTCAGCGTTTAAAAAGGACATGGCAATGAAAAACATTGTATTGGGAGCCGGTTTCAAAACCGGAGGGGTTGTGTAAAACCGGCTCCATAGACATAAAAACCGTTCCGGTAATGGGGAATATATATGATTCAATTTTATTTTTTATCGATCCTTCTTAACGCGGTTTCAGGGTATGTTTTAATTATGGAAGATACGGAGCAGGACCATGCTTTTGAAACCGGCCCTCGCTTCTCCCTGAATAACGAGACAATCCGTTTGGTTTTGGGAATTTTAACCCTGGTCGGCGGTTTATTAAAACTTTTGTCCTCGATTCAGGGGGATATTCCGGTAATCGGGGATTTATTTCCGGCGCTATTTGGGTTATTTGCCGGATTTATCCTGGTTTTTAACTATTACCGTACAAAAACCAGTATTGAGTCGGAAAAATCCGAGCTGGTAGAACGGATTTTAACACAAAACAAAAGATGGATAGGTTTTGTAACTATCGCTTCGGCGGTGTTACATTTTCTTTTTCCATCGGTACTGTTTCTCTAAGTGGCGGTTCGGAGATCGGTCGCGGGGATAGCGCTGGAAGGGGGAAAATTTTTTATTGCCCGGCGTTTACCCGGCGGGGATTTGGGTGAAAAATGGGAATTTCCCGGAGGTAAGGTAGAAGCGGGGGAATCCGATGAGGATGCCCTTATCCGGGAATACGACGAGGAATTTAAGGTCGCTATAAAACCCGGCGTTCTTTTGGGAAGCGTTTCATTTGATCACCACGGTATCACCCATACCTTAAGGGCGTACCGGATATATTTCTCCGGCAAGGATTTTACCCTGCGGGAACACACCGAATGGCGTTGGGCCGGCCTTGAGGAGATGGAAAAATTAGATTTTGCCGATTCGGACCGTAAACTCTTTTTTTATCTAAAATCGTATCTTCAGTGAAAGCCCTCCACCCAATGCGGAATAGGCCGCCCCCGCTTGATCCTGATAGGTTTTGGCAATAGAGGAGTTGAGATCTTTTTGGACGATATATCCCCGGAGATCTTTGATAACCCGGTAAGAAACATAAGCGGAGAGGGCGATTTTTTTATGAAGGGAAAGGACGAACGCGCCCCTGGGTTCAAAAAAAACACCTCCAAACATATAATCGTTAAACTGTAAGCCCCTCTGAATGTGATTGTCCTGATCCAAACAAAATACCAGGGGGCTTATTTGAAAGTCTATATTGACGGAAAAAAACCGGTACAGGGGAATATATAAAGAAATACCGGGAGTTATGATGAACCAATTCTGGGTATAAAAAATCACCGGCCCGGAATCGGAAATCTTTTTGAGATCCTTAGTCCAAGGAGAATAACTACCGCCAATATCGCTCCCATATTGGTGATAACCGTCCCGGGCAGCCCATTTGAATTGCATATAATTTAAAGCGGCATAAAATTTAAACAACATCTGGGATCTGAGGGGCAAAGAGAATCCCCCGCTCACATCAAAAAACATGGCCCAATAGGTATAATTGTCATGGGAGGAAAAATGGGAAAGTTGAGACCCCAAGGCAAGCCAATCCCGGTCTTCCATAGTCCCGGTCTTCAAGGGAATGGAGAATTGGGCGGTTAAATTCACAAAAAAACCCCATTTTTCCATGGGGTAACGGCGATCTAAATCAAGGGAAGCTCCCAATAAAAAGAGCGGTTTTATCTCCCAAATAAGTTGACTTAATAATGTACTGTTTTTGGCCTGTTTATATACCAGTTCTTCGGATTGCCCATAAAGAAACCCAAAAACCGGAGCAGCCGATAAGGCATAGGCCGTTTCGGGTTTTGGGGGGCCGCCCGTTTGCCCCGCTAAGGGTAAGACGAAAAAAAATATATACATAATGCTGACTAATATTTTAAAAGAATATATATTTCTCATTATATGAGCATACGGATATCGGCCTTAATCGGTCAAGGACCCCTTTTTCAAAATTCGATGGGTTTCAAGAAAGACAGGGGGGAAAGCGGCCTAAAACCAACAACCCCGCAAACGGACGGGGCATATTATTCTCATGTTGTTTTTTTTAAGCCCGAGCTCTTGAAAAAGCCGCTTCGGTTATTTTTTATCATTATGTCCATAATCGGCCTTGGTTCCTGTACCCGGAGTTCCGAGGATGTCGCCATTGTTCCCCCTCCAACGCCGCCTCTGTCCCGATATTTTCTGGGATATGGGGTGATAAGCGTTTCCTATACTCAGGTATTAAAGGAACCGGCCCAGGGATCGGAATCTTTAGGGTACCTGAGAAGAAGTTCCCTGGTGCGGATTTTGGAACGGAAAAAGGTGAATCACCGGGGGGCCTTTGAATCCTGGGTCTTGGTGGAGGGAAATTATCGGGGGTGGTTACGGGAAGATATGGTCCGGATCTACGATAACGAAGCCCAGGCAAAAACCGCCGCGGAGTCTATGCCCCGATGAAGCCCCTTTTGGTATGGCTGTTCCCCCCCCTAGTGGGAGCCTTGATAGGATACGTCACCAACGCGGTGGCAATCAAAATGCTCTTTCGCCCCCTCAAGGCAATCTTTGTTTGGGGGATACGCCTGCCTTTTACCCCGGGTATCCTGCCCCGGCAACGGCATAAACTTGCGGACAACATAGGGACGATGGTTGAACGGGAGTTTTTTACCCCTGAAATAATAAAGGCCCGGCTCCGCCGCTCCGATGTCCGGGAGAATATCCGGGAATCCATAGCCCTTTATACGGAAAAAATCCTCAACCTTCCCCTGGGGCGGATTACCCAAACCCCGGCAGTCCAGACAAATCAGAGCCCCCCGTTCCCGGAAGCGGGCGCCCAGGAGATTATCCTCCGGTTTATCCTGGGGTTTATTAAATCCCCGGCCATTGATTCGATTTTGGACAACCTTTTTCTTTCCCTGGCGGATACCTATGGGAACCGTACCCTCCGGGATATTGTGGGTAATGACGGGGTATTGGAAAATATACTGGAAGGCATAATCCGGGAGGGCCTTAATTTTTCCGCCCCGGAGATTCAAAACGCCCTTACCCAAAGGGCCGGACAGGCCGGTTCGGTTTTGATCGATTCCTTGATACAGTTTTTAAAAAAAGAAGATATCCACAGGGAGCTTGAAACCCACGGCCGTATTTTTCTCAATAGGACTATCCTTAAATTAAACGTCTTTCAGCGCCTTTTTATTTCCGCGGGCCAATACGACAGGACCCTCCACGAGCGGATGCCCGAAATAATTGACGATCTTATCCTGGAACTGGAGCATCTGGTGTATGATGAAGATACAAACCAGCGCATTGTTGCTTTTCTCCGGGAAAAAGTCAGGACTTTTGTTTCCGGCGGGGAATTCTCCGGGGAATTTGCCCGAGAAATTACCAAACCCATCCTGGCCTGTCTGGATCGCCCCCTAGGAGAATTGATTCCCCAGTGGACTGGTATCGAATTTTCCCATTTGGGACCAAAAATTCTTTTTCTGATTAAAAAAAGGGAAGGGCTGGACATAAAAATACGGCTTGCCCTGGATCGTTTTTTTGAAACCCATCGGGAACTCAGCCTGGCGGAACTTTTCTCCCTGGATGCTGAAAAAAAGGAAAAAATTGATGCCCTGATAGGTGATAAGATGCTATTAATAATGGATGAACAAATTGAATCCCTCCTGAGGTCCATCAACATCAAGACCCTGGTTGCGGATCGGATAAATTCCCTGGATATGATCCGGGTGGAAGGGATAGTACTGGATGTAATGGCCCATCAGCTCAAATGGATAAACTTTTTTGGCGCGGTTTTAGGCGCCCTTATCGGGGTATTCCAGTCCTTTTTTTCCTGGCTCATAAAATGACCGGAACGAGCATGATCCCCGCCGGCTATTCACGCTGATCTGGATGATGATCCTGGATCATGATCCTGCCCAGGGCGGAACAGGCGATACTGATGGTCTCCGCCATATTCTTAAAGCTCATCACCGCGCCGGCCCGGCAGCCCCGGATAGAAGAAATAACAAAAAGGGCCGCGGTTTCCATCTCGCTGCACATCACGTTGCCCCGCCGCCAGGCTTCCCATCGTTCCTTTAGGCGGACGGCGTTTGGCATACTGTCCGGGTCGTGTTGGCCGTAGAAACTATCCTTGCACTGAGCCATTCCCTCCAGGTAATTACGTCCGTGTTCCTTTGCGGCCTCGGCCAAGGCATTTACGATATGCCGGTTAGCCACCGCGGGGTATTCAATAGGGATATAATGTACCGTGGTTCCTTCATCCCGGACCGACGCGGTTACAATAATACCGTCGAGGGCTTCGTCCCAGGATTCGTCACAAAGACGGCCCGCGGTACCAATACGGATAAAGGTATCGGCGCCGCAATGGATCAACTCTTCCAGGGCTATGGCCGTGGAAGGACAGCCCATACCGGTGGAACACACCGATACCGGCACCCCCTTTAGGGTTCCGGTCCAGGTCTTATGTTCCCGGTTGTGGGCTATCAATTTCGGGTTATCAAAATGTTCAGCGATTCGGTCGGTACGGAACGGATCGCCCGGCAACAGCACATAACGGCCCACATCCCCCTTGGAACAACAGATATGGTAGTGCTGCCCCTTGTCATTTAATACATCCTTTGATTGGATAGCCATAAGAATCCTCCTGCCTGTTATTGGGAACCATCCGTAATGCCGGCCGCTTTATGGTTCGATGGGACGAACTCTATTATACTTGAGTTTAAAGCAAAAGCGTACCCCCATAGGGGGTTTTAGGCCCCCAAGTCGGGGCGAAGGGCAGCAAGACCCGCTCCCCCCTTCGCCAACCGGTGGCAGACGGGCGGCCTCGAGCCTTTTCCGTCACCGCGGCCTTTCCTGGGCCTACGCCGTGCCGCTTCTTTTGGCTTGCCCCGCAATGTTTCGCGTGCATTTGCCGGGCGGGACGCCGCGCGTTCTAATGGGGCCGCGCGGTGGGGGCATGAAACCCGCTGGTGGGGCCTAAAACCCCTTATGGGGGCGAAGGGCCCGCCGCATTACCGCTTCTACCGCATCCTCCAGGTGAATAATATTACCTCCAATATCAAGGCTGCGGCATATACGGCTTACATAGGGCTGCGTCAACCGGGCCTTCTTTAGGGCTTCAAAATTCCAAAAGACATTTTCCGGTTTCCCGTCTTCTACAACCCGCTTATCCGCCATCAGAATAAGCCGGGAAAAATTCTCGGCCACAAATTCCATATCGTGGGAAATGGTTATCAGGGTTTTACCCCGGTCCAAAAGGGTTTTAATCACCGCCTGTAACAGCCGGGTCCCCGCCAGATCCTGGCCTGCGGTCGGTTCGTCGAGGATGATCACCTCGGTATTCATGGCAATGACGGCGGCGATGGTAATAAATTTCCGCCTTGACCAGGGAAGATTGTAGGGGTTTTCCTCCCCCTCCCGGCTAAGGCCGGTGATCTCCAGAGCGTCATCCACCTGCCGCCTTATCTGTCCGGGGGTCAGTTTCATCATTTTCGGCCCGAATTCCACTTCTCTTTCCACGGTCGAGTGGAATATCTGATCATCGGGGTTCTGGAATACATAACCGACAATCCGGGAAATTTCGGCGGTGGTATGACGCCGGGTGTTTTTTCCCCCGATAAAAACATCTCCTTCAGTGGGACAGAGCAGCCGATTGCAGAGTTTTACCATGGTTGTCTTACCGGCTCCGTTCTGGCCCAGGACGGCGATATTTTCGCCCCGATCAATATCGATAGTTACGGAATCTACCGCCCGGAATCCGCCGGGATATTCGTAGCCGGCATTTTTTAAGGAAATAAAACCCATCCTACCCGGCCTCAATACAATCCTTAAAAGCCCTGACCGCGGCCTCCTCGGTGATGGGCGCCGCGCCCAGGGGCAGCCCCCGGCGGATCAACGCGTTACCAAGCAGGGCAATCTGAGGAATCGGCGTACCGTAATCCAAAAGCTTCTCATCCCCCAGGACTTCCGGCGCCGGGCCCATCCGTACCAGACGGCCCTGGTGTAATACGAGGATCGTATCGGCATATTCGGCCAAAAGATCCACCTTGTGTTCCACCAAAAAAATAGTTTTTTTTTCTTTTTTCATCGTTTTGACGATCTCAAAGACACTTTCGGTCCCCTCCGGGTCAAGCTGACTGGTAGGCTCGTCGATCACGAGGATGTCCGGTTTAAGGACGATGATGGATGCCAGGGCTAACCGTTGCTGTTGTCCTCCGGAAAGCTCAAAGGGATTTTTCTCCGCCACCCCGGTAATATTGGTAAGATCCATGATCTCGACGACCCGCCGCTCAATTTCATCCACCGGGACGCCGAAGTTTTCAAGCCCGAAGGCGACTTCTTCAAATACCGTATCCTTTACCCCGCAGATCTGATTAAAGGGATTCTGAAAAACATAACCAATCCGCAGGGAAAGTTCCCCCGGCCCGTAGTCTACCGTGGGTTTTCCGTCTATCAGTACCGTACCTTCAAGGTTCCCCTTGTAAAAACTCGGGGCAAATCCCCGGATCAGGGCGCAAAGGGTGGTTTTACCGCTGCCGTTCCGGCCGATAACCCCATAAAACCCGCCTTGTTCCAGGCTAAAGGATATATTCTTAACCGCCGGGACATCGGCCAAAGGATAGGTATAACTGACATTTTTAAATTCTATTACCGTACCCACGCCAAAATTCTCCACAAGAGGACGGCAAAAGTAACCGTCAGGGCAATCGCCTTCGCCGCCTTATCATAGGGGCTTCGGTGTAATTCAAATATATGGGTTTTTTCCCCCTTTACGTCAAAACCTCTGGATTCCAGAGTAAGCACCCGTTCCTCCGCCGCGGTGACGGAACCCAGAATCAGAGGTACCAGCAGGGGAAAAAACGCCCTGGCCCGAACCAGGATATTACCCTCCGTTTCTATCCCCCGGGCCTGCTGGGCGTTCATGATCGTCCGGCTGTGGCGGCCCAAAACCCGGATCATCCGGAGGGAGGACATAAAAACATAGGTGATCTTATGATTCATCCCCGCCGCGTCCAGGGCCCGGGAAATTTCTTTATTTTCCGTGGTTTTGAACATCCAGATGAATATCCCCGCGATATTCATCACCGAAAAACTCAGGCTCATACCGGTTACCAGTCCCGGTTTTGAGACCGTTAAAAATCCCATCCGCCAAAGGATATCGTTACTTTTAATCACAAAACACTGTACCGTCAAGATTACCGCGGAGAGGAACAGGACCTTAAGGAAGCCCCGGCAGAAGGCCCTAAAAACACCCGATGCCGCCGTTAGTACCGGCAGGACTAAAAACCAAAACATGACAAACACAGGGTATCCCCCCGGCCGGATAGTCCCTAAAATAACCGAACAGAGGGAATAAAGGCATACAATAAGCAATTTTACCGAGGGATAAAGAGATTGAATTTTGTTCGTCTTTCGAAGCGACAGTTTTTCCCGCCACATGATACCCTCGCCTATTTGAATCGCGGATCTTTCAAATATCAAATTTTGAGAAACAAGCTTTTGCTTGTCAATCATCCTTGAATCTAACGGGAGCCGTCTTTTTCTTGATATAATTTCCGCCGCAGCCGAATTTTATGAGCGTTTTATTCGGAATGACCCTGATGACAAACCAGGAAATAAAATAAGAAATAATCCGATCGATCACGGTAAAAAACCCGTCGCTGCCTATCACCGCGATCCAGATATTGGTCCCCGTAGTCATGAGCGCGGCCGCGACGAACGATGTGCCGCTTCCCGTTACCCCGCCAAACATGAGTACCACAATGGGAGCGGCGGAAATAATAGACGCCAAGGTCATGAGAATGATCGAGACAAGCCATTTCCACCAAACACTAAACATATTGCCCCGGGCCAGAAAACCGGTTACCAGGCCGACGATGACGTTAACCGGTATAAAAGCGAGGTTAACCGGATTGGCGATACCGTTAATTATATTGGTAAGCCCCCCGGCCAGGGCTCCTACCCAGGGCCCGCACAGCATGGAAACAAAAATAGTCCCGATGGTATCCAAATACAGGGGCAGCTTGAGCAGCAACGCCAATTGACCCGCGACAAAATTTACCGCTACTGCTACAGGAATAATAAGAATAGCGAGCAGAGAAAAATCCGTCTGAATCGAATAGGGTTTTTCTTTTTTTTCACCGCCCATATTTAAGCCTCCCCATACTCTTATAGATAAAAAAATCCATTTATATTATAACATATCTTAATATAATGCAATGCAACGGTTCATGGTAAGTGTTCAGTAATTCTCAGTTTAAAATAGGCAAAAGAGAAAAGACGCCTAAAAGAACTTCCGGGGGTCCTGTCGGCCGGGCAAATAGAGGTTTCCCCCGGAGGGTCCCCCCCCTATTTGCCCGCCGACACCCCAGAGGAACTTTTTTGGGCGTCTTTTCTCTCCGAAATAAAGTAAAAATTACTGCAAGAAAGAGGGAGCGTTATGGTAAAAAATGCCCAAATAGTTACCGTACTGAATTAAGACGGCCTTATACTTCAAAACTATTTGGTCATTTTTAGATTGAACGAACCTTTTTTTAAACTGAGAATTGCTGGTAAGTGCTGAGGTAGGGCGGTTTATGAAGAAACAAAAATTGATAATTGATACCGATTGTGGTTCCGATGACGCTATGGCGATTGCTATGGCTTTACGCGATCCGGGGTATGAGGTTCTTTTTTTTACGGTGGTTGCGGGAAATGTCTCCTTGGATCAGGCGGTACAGAACACTTTGCTGACCATTGAGACGGCAGGTTCCTACGAACCTCCGGTGTATCCCGGCTGCCGGGATATGCTGCTGCGGGACTTGGTTTTCGCCCACGAGACCCACGGTACCGACGGCATGGGGGATATGGGGCTAAAGCCGCGGCGGCTCAAGGCTGCCGATTGTCACGGGGCGATCAAGCTGATCGAGGCCCTCAAGGCCCACGAGCCCGGGGAGATCGAAATCGTTACCCTTGGTCCCCTGACGAACCTGGCCGTCGCCCTCCGGTTGGACGCCGAAGCCTTGGGGAGGGTAAAACGAATATCGGTCATGGGCAGTGCGGGTCTGGGGGCCGGTAATGTGAGTCCCTTGGCGGAATTCAATATCTGGCAGGACGCGGAAGCCGCCAAAATTCTTCTTGAGGCGGGGCTTCCCCTCCTCCTCGTGGGCTGGGACGCCTGCCTGGACAAGGCCATGCTGGAGGAAGAGGACCTCAAGCGGCTGCGGGAAAGCGGGCCCCTGGGCCGGTTTACGGTTGAATGTAATCGCCGGCTTTTGGAACTGAATATCGGACGTTTCGGCCGTCCTTGCCTGGATATGGCGGATCCCGCCGCCATGGCCGCGGCGCTCTACCCGGACTGTATTGCCCAGTGCGACGAATATTACTGCGCGGTGGAAACCGCCCCGGGAATCAGCTACGGAGCGGTACTGGTGGACCGGTATCGGTTCAGCGGAAAGCCTCCCAACGCCTGGGTCTGTTCCAAACTGAAGCCGGAAAAGTACAAAGAATATATCTTCCGTACCCTGACCTAAACGCGCCCCGCAATTCGGGGCACAGCGCCTTTCCTACCCCCGGACGCATTCTTGCATAAATATACGCAAAGGGTCAGACCCCGGACGCATATTTATGCAAGCCTCCGGGGGCACAGCCCCTTTCCTAATGAGTCATAAGTTAAAATTTTTGACCCGTATTGTACCGAATGCCCCCCGGGGAACTGTGCCCCTCTGAAAGGGGCTATGCCCCGTTATAAATACCGTTTCGGCTCCTTTCCGTTTTCCGTGGCGTAGAGTTCAATATACCCCTTGACGGTACTGGCGGCGATCTTTCCCAGGAGTACCTCCTCTATCTGGAAAAGCCCCACCTCACCGGACATGGACACGTCGATACGGATGGGTTTTTCTTTCCCCGCGGAGATCCCTACATGTTCTATGGAATTGGCGGAATATTTGTGAATATCCCCTACCCGGGGCTCATTTGCCAGGGCTATGGGGATCCGGGCCCGGCCTTTTTCCATATCACAACCATCGGCAACCAGGATCACCCCCGCTTCCAGGGAATGGATGATCCGGGTCCCCATATGCCCACTGATACCCTCCAGGGCCACGGACCGGACCGAAACCCGCAACGGTATATTGTCGGTATAGACCTTTCGGAGTACCCGGTCAATAATGGGGGCGGACAGATAACTCCCATGAAGCTCGTGGTCCTGACGTCCCATGGTCATCCCCAAGTCATGGAGAAAACCCGCCATAAGTACCGCCACCAGGCTGTCTTCAAAATCCCCGGATTCTTCAAGTTCAATACTGGTTTTGATATCCGCCTTCCTGAGCAATTCCATCATCCGCAGGGTGTTCAAGGCAACCATACGCATATGGACCGGACCGTGGTCATTATAACCCAGCCGTTTTATGGAAACCGTATTGGCGTAATCTTGCAGGGCATGTATTTCTTCATCCCCCAAGAGAAATTTTGCCACCTTGAGCGCCTTGCCCAAGGGGGACAACGGCTTAACCGCCGTAAGAATTTTAACATCCAGCGCTATTTCTTTTGATGATCGCATATCTTTAACTATAAGTTACCGGAAAAATCGAATCTCCCCATTTGTTACGTTTGCAGAAAAAATCCTACAAACAACAAAAACTATTTCAAAATCCAAAGAAACTGTTCCAAAAACTGAATTTTTGGAACAGCCGCAAAGGTCAAATTTTGAAACCGGTTCAACAACCGGTCCCACAGGTACCGGCTCCTCAAATTTCCGGGGCGTTTTCCAAAAGGTATTTTTCCGCCTCCCGGTTCCACAGCCCCTGATAACGGCCGCAGATCTCCGCGAGTTTTGCGAAGAAGGGATCTTTTTTCCCCTTCTCCCCAAAGTCGCTTATGGCGGTAAGCTCCAGTTTTTTGTGGGTATAAATGAGTTTTTTGCCCCCGGGGATTTTGTCCAGATCGATGGTGGTCCCGGCCACGGAGTCCAGCCCCCCCACATGGGTGATCATAAAGACCGGGTTGAGTTCCCCCTTGGCCATCATGGACAGGGATTCGATCATATCATCGGTGTTCCCCCCGGAGGTTCCCACGATATGGTGGGATTCATAATGGACATTATAGAAGTTGAAAGACGCGGAAAAGGCCGTATCCGTGGGGCCGGCAAAAAAGTTAAGGCAGCCGTCCTTTCCCAGAAGCCGATCCCCCATTTCCAGAACCGGTTTAACCGGGGCAAAAACAAACACGTCGTCGTAAAGTTTATCCCCGTTCAGGTCCTTGAGACGAACCACGGGATCCGCCATCTCCCGGGTATTCACATAGATGAGTTCTACCCCGTTTCTTTTCGCCTCCTCCACAGTTAAAAGCTGGGCGGCCCGGGCCAGCCGGGTTTCGTCAATGTCGGTTACCACCAGCCGGGATGGCTTACGGGGGTTGTGGACGGCATAATCAATGGCTCCCAATCCCATGGGGCCCACCCCCGCCAGCAGGGCCAGGGAGCCCCCTTCGGTGATCCCCATGGAGTGGACATAGGACCCCCCTTTGGTGTGATACTGGGCATGGAAGGCCCCCACAATACAGGAAACAGGTTCCG
>JAIRMO010000227.1 GCA_031258625.1 Spirochaetaceae bacterium
CTGGGGGTCCTGACCCTGGACGACAGGGACATCATCATCGCCGATATTCCGGGCCTCATCGAGGGGGCGTCGGAGGGGTTGGGGCTGGGGATCCGTTTCCTCAAGCATATTTCCCGGACCGCGGCCCTGGCGTTTCTCATCGACCTTTCGGCGGATACCTGGGAGGGGGCCTACGGCGTTTTATACAAGGAACTGGATGCCTTTTCCCCCGAATTGGTCAGGAAGCCCCGGGTGATCCTGGGAACCAAAACAGACCTGCCCGGTACCGGGGAAAGGCTGGATCGCCTCAAGGCCCGCTTCCCCGGGGAACAGGTCAGGGGAATTTCGGTCTTTTCCGGGGAGGGGATCCCGGAACTGGCCCGGGTTCTCCTCGGACTGGCGGATTCCCCCCGGAAGGCCCTTTCCGGGGATGAGGCTGTTCCCGAGCCGGGGGAGGTTTGTTACCGGTGAGGATCGCGATTCTGGGGGGGAGTTTTAACCCGGTTCACCTGGGGCATCTTTTCCTTGCCGACGGGGTCATTTCCGCCTTTGGGTATGACCGGGTCATCCTGATCCCCACCTTTCAATCCCCCTTTAAGCCCGGCGCCTGGGTTACCCCCCCGGAAGACCGGCTGGATATGCTGGCCGCATCCATTACCGCCGATCCCCGGCTCGCCGTGGACGACTGCGAGATCCGGCGGAAGGGGGTCTCCTACACCATCGATACCCTGGGGGATATAAAAAAACGGTACCTTCCCGAGGGGAAACCCGGGCTTATCCTGGGGGACGATTTGGCCCGGGATTTTTCCAAGTGGAAAGCGGCCGGGGAAATCGCGGAACAGGCGGATATCATCATCGCCCACCGGATGAATTCCGAAGAACTGCCCTTTCCGTATCCCCACCGCCGGCTCAAAAACGAGATCATGGACCTTTCCTCGGGGCTGGTCCGGGATCGGATCCGGCGGGGGGAAAACTGGCGTTACCTGGTACCCCCCGGGGCCCGGTTCCTTATTGAGGACCGGGGCCTCTACGGGATATCCCCCCCGGCCTTTCCCCAAAAGCCCGAAGGGGCCCTTCCCGGCGCCGGGGGCCTTCCCCCCCAAACCGTCTCCCGGGAGCTTGTGGGGGGTATAGAAACCGCGGTCCGTTCCATGCTGTCCCAAGGCCGGTTTCTCCATTCCCGGAATACCGCCCTCCTCGCCCACGACATCTGCCGCCGGTTTCATCTGGATCCCCTGGCGGGGTACCTGGCGGGGATAGCCCATGATATGGCGAAACCCCTCCCGGAGGATGAATTAATCCGCCTTGCCGGCCGGGACGGCCGGGGGATCTCCAAGATGGAGTATAAAAAAGTTTCCCTCCTCCACGCCCGGGCGGGGGCGGTCTTGCTTCAGGACCGGTTCGGGGTCCATAATGAGGATATCTTGGAGGCGGTACGGCTCCATACCATCGGCGATATGTCCATGGGGCCCCTGGCCAAAGCGGTGTTCATCGCCGATAAAATAGAGCCCTCCCGGGAACAGGTGAAGGACCGGCTTCGGGAACTGGCCCGTTATCAGGGCCTGGACGAATTGTTCGCCGCCGTAGTGGACGAAACCGTGGCGTACCTCTCATCCCGGAACGTGGATATATCCGAGAGTACCCGGCGGCTGCTGGCGGCGATCCACAAAAGGAGGGCGTGATGAAAAGGATCAAGAGCGATGCCAGCCTCCTGCTTTTGGGCGTCATCGTCCTGCTCCTGGGCGGGGGCGGCTTTTTTATCTTCCAATCCCTCCAATCGGACCCCATAGAAGAGGCCCTGTCCCAAGACCGGGTTATCAACACCCTTTTTATCATAGAACAGGACGGAAAGTCCCTCTGTTCCTATGTGGTCCTCTATTATCCCGCCACCAAACGGGCCGCGGTTTTTGATATCCCCGGAGAGGTGGGGCTTATCATTCAGCGGATAAACCGGGTGGACCGGATAGATACCCTCTACGATCCCCAGAAAATTTCCGCCTTTACGGGGGAAATCGAGAACCTGCTGGGGGTGGAGATCAATAATTCCGTGGTTTTGACCCTGGAAAACCTGGGAAAAATCGTGGATTTGATCGAGGGGGTGAAAATTTTTATTCCCGCGGCGGTGGAAATTTACGATGAACCGCTCGTTCTTTTCCCATCGGGGATTATCCGGCTGGACGGGGACAAGGCCAAAACCTTTGTTACCTATAAGCTCCCCGAGGAGGATTTCGAATTAGTCCAATTCCGCAGGCAGCGGTTTTTTCTGGGCCTCATCAAAGGCCTGGGAGAAAAAAACGAAATCCTCAAAAGCCCCCGGGTGGTCCGGTTATACCATTCCCTTATGAGGACCGGTATGAACCAACAAACCCGGATCCGGCTTTTTGACGAATACGCCGGAATCGATATCGACCGGGTGGGGATCCATTCCGTTGGGGGGATTACCCGGGTTGTTTCGGGGCAAACCCTGCTGTTTCCCTCCTATGACGGCAGCCTCATCAAAGAAATCGTGCGCCAGACCCTGGGCTCCCTCACCCGTCAAGGGGAAGGGGCGGTCAATGAACGGGTCTTTACCGTGGAGATCCTCAACGGAACCGTCACCACCGGCCTTGCGGGCAGGACCGCGGAACTCCTCCGGGGTTTTGGATACGACGTTATTTCCATCGGAAACGCGGACCATAATGATTATGAAAAAACCGAAATTATCGACCGATCCGGGTACGAGGATATGGCCAAGGCATTTGGAGAGGTGATACGATGTGAAAACGTCCGGCATGAACTTCCGGATCTCGACAATTTGGAGATGGCTCAGGAAATGAATTTGCAAAATTTTGAATACAAAGCTGATTTTACCCTCCTGCTGGGGCGGGATTTTAATGGACGATACGTTGCCGACGACCAATAAAGCCGCCGCCCTGACCCTGGGGGGAATCCTCCGGGAGCATAAGGGAGGGGATGTGGTGGTGATGGATCTCCGTCCCCTCAGGATATGGACGGATTTTTTCATCATCGCCACCGTTTCCTCCACGACCCATCTCCGGGGGCTGGAACGGTACATTCGGGAATACGCCCATGGGCAAGGGTTGGATATCCGCTACGGTCCCTCTAAACAGCCCTCTGACGCCGAGTGGAACCTGATCGATATGGGGGACATCGTGATCCACCTTATGACCGCCAAGTCCCGCTCCTTTTATGAGCTGGAACGGCTTTGGAGTGCCGCTGAGATTTTATCCTTTTAAAAACGCCTTCGCCCCGGGAGCGTCTCCAAACAAAGACCTGTCCTATTCATCGAAATCGTCGTAATCAACATCCTCTTCATAGTCGAAATCGTCGTCTTCGTCATCATAGTCATCGTCTTCGTCGTCAAAATCATCGTCTTCAAAGTCATCGTCAAAGCCGTCGTCCAGGTCATCGAAATCATCTTCCTCGTCAAGATCATCCTCGTCTTCGTCTTCATCATCGAAGATAAAAAAAGGACAGGAAAACTTGTCATGCTGCTCGTCACTCAGGGGAATCATGGCGAGTTCATATGACAAGCCTAACTCGTCTGCGGGAATCCGCCTGGCATCCATGGTCTCATACAGAACCATCATTTTCTCCATGTTAAGATTATTTCTCTTGAAACATAAGGGAGAGATTCAGTATCTGTCAACTACTTTTGACGGTCAATCGAGTATTTTTTTTATTTTTTCGGTAAAGTTATTCCAAAAATTCTTTTAGGCGTCTTTTTTCTATATTATTCATTTGAATTTTGAATTGCCGTATATTTTCCCTTTACAAGGCCCTGCCTCTTTTGATATACTTTTTCCTACTGTGACGGTAAAACCGGACAAAAAGGGCTTTTTTAAATTTGATGGAAGGGTAAGCGGAAACGGCCGGCGGGGGTTCCGGTGTTAACCTGGGAAGCTCCCGCTAAGATCAACCTGCATCTCCGGGTTAAGGGGCTTCGGGCCGATGGGTATCATGGGCTGGAGAGTATTTTTTTGGCCCTTGCCTGGGGGGACACCCTGCGGATTGATGCTTTAAAGGGGCCGGGGGGGTGTGAGCTATCCCGGAATTGTTTTTGCCCCCCGGGGGACCTGCCCTTTCCCCCGGAACAGGACCTGGCCTATCGGGCGGCCCTTCTTTTTAGGGAAAAAACCGGGTTTGACCGGGCCCTGCGGATCGAACTGGACAAGCGGATCCCCCTCGGGGCGGGCCTTGGGGGGGGGTCTTCCGACGCGGCGGCGGTTCTTTTGGCCCTCAACCGGCTGGCGGGGACCGGCCTTTCGGCGGCGGCCCTGGGTGCGCTGGCCGAGACCCTGGGCAGCGACGTGCCCTTTTTCCTTTCCCCCGGGACGGCCCTGGTTTACGGCCGGGGGGAGCGGGTTATTCCCCTGGATTCTCCCCGGAATATCCGGGTGGTCCTGGTGAACCCGGGATTCTCCAGCGATACCGCCGGGGCTTTCCGCCTGCTGGATGCGGAACGGGACGGGCCGGCCCCGGAGGATATCCCCCGGGAAATCCTGGTACGGGCCCTGTCCGGTTCCCCGGGCCTATGGCCCTATGGGAATGATTTTTTGCCCCTTTTTTTGGAAAAGGGGAAGAGCGGGGAAGCCGAAGCGTACCGGGGCATTATTTTGAGCCTTAAAGCCCTGGGGGCGGAATTTGCGGGCTTATCCGGGTCGGGTTCGACCTGTTTCGGAATTTTTACTGACGGAGGAGCGGCGGATCGGGCGGTACGGAACCTGTTGGAGCGATGGAATTTTGTCAGAATTACCTTTCCTCTTGCGCGTTCAGGCAATGCGGTATTACAATAATATTATGTTAACCTGGACCGAAAAAAAGGAGAAGCGCCATGGAGATAACCGACATTAGGGTCCGTAAAGTGGCCGGTGAGGGTAAATTAAAGGCATATGTAACGGTTACATTTGATGACTGCTTTGTAGTTCATAATGTAAAAATCATTGAAGGCAAAAGCGGTATATTTATCGCCATGCCCAGCCGGAAGACGAGGGTTGGAGAATACAAGGATGTGGCCCATCCGATTCATCCCGAATTCCGTGCGGAATTACAGAAGAAAATTCTGGATAAATACGATTCCGGAAATGTTCAGGACGATCCTTCTGTAGAAATCTAGGAGCATAGGCGCTTCAAACTCGAATCGTAAGGGGCGCCTATAATTGGGACGTAGGCAAGTGGTAAGCCACCGGGTTTTGGCTCCGGCATGCACAGGTTCGAACCCTGTCGTCCCAGAAAAGGCGTACCCCTTACGGAAAAGGCAGGGTTCGAAGGGTTCGACCCGCCGACCAGGGGGAGGAAAAGGCGCCAAGGATGGCGCCGGCAGGGCCGAACCCCGGCCCGGAAGCCCGAAACCAGGATGTTGAGGGCTGGAGGGCGAACCCTGTCGTCCCAGAAAAGGCATAGCCCACGGGAAAGGCGGGGCCGAACCCTGCCGCCCCGGATTAGTAGCCCTGTAAAGGTGTAAAGCGGCCCCGCGAGGGTCATAAGAGGAGTTGCAGCGTAATGAGTCAGGTTGTTTTTGCGGCCCGGAACCGGGTCAATACAGGGTCCGGGGAAGCCCGCCGGATCCGTCACGCCGGTCGTATTCCCGCGGTAATCTACGGACGTTCCGGTAAGGCCCTGTCCATAGATCTGGATGCCCTGGAGTTTATTAATGGGGTTAAGGGTATTTCCGAAAGTACCATCGTCAAAGTTGAGGTGGACGGAAAAATTCACGATGCTTTTGTGAAGGATACCCAGCGGACTATCACCGATGGAAAGGTCCTCCATGTGGATTTTTATGAAGTGGAAAGTAATACCACCCTGCGGGCCCGGGTCTCGGTACATATCCACGGGACCCCTATCGGAGTCCGGGAGGGGGGGATCCTGGAATCTCCCCTGCACGATATTGAGGTGGAGTGTCTCCCCAAGGATCTTCCCGAACGGATCGACGTGGATGTTTCGGACCTCAAGGTGAACCAGTCCATTCATGTCCGGGATCTGGCCCTGGGTACGGGGGTACGGCTTATTTCCGGGGGAGATCAGGTGGTGGCCCTGGTGAAATTCGCCAAGGCCGAAACCGCCTCGACCGCGGAAGAAGAAGCCGCGGCCGCTTCCCCCGATGCCGAGGCGAAATCCTAGCGGTTCGGTGCGCTTCAGCGCAAAATTGTATAAAAATTCACGGAAGTGAATTTTTATACCCTGCAAAAGGCTGCTAGGATCCGGTGGGGTCTGTCCCCCAATCGTATCGATAGGTAAGCGGGGCGGTTTTAAAATTCGGCTGGGTCGGTAAAGTTCAAGATTAAGCCGGACCGTTTTTTCCCTTATTTCACCCTTGACCGGGTACAAGGGATTGGACCGGTCTTCCCCCGGAAGGATGTTTACGGCGAAGGCCGTCGGTTTCTCCGGGACGGGGTTTTTTGATGATGTTTGCCTTTGAAGAAGCGGTTGCCCGGGAACTGGGGACGATGATTCGGGAGGGTTCCCGGTTGTTGGCCGCGGTTTCCGGGGGCGCCGATTCCACCGCCCTGTTGGCCGCCCTGGCCGCCCTGCGGCGGGATTTGGGGTTCCGCCTTTTTTGCCTCCATGTGGACCATGGGATCCGGCCCCGGGAGGAAAGCCGGGGGGACTATTCGTCAGTTCACCTTCGTATTCTCGTTTCAGGGTATTCAATTTGCGAAATTTTACAAAGTTTCTTGACCTGCGGTGTTCTCTTGTAGAGCAAAATGTATGCTTGCATACTC
>JAIRMO010000008.1 GCA_031258625.1 Spirochaetaceae bacterium
GGGCAGTACGGTATGAAACAAACCGGTATCTTCAAGAGGACTGGCAAGGCTTGTTGCAGAGGCGTGCCGGCAACGTCCCGGACGGGTAAAAGGGCATCGGCTGATGGTGTCCGTATCGTCCTGAAAAAGGGTTTTCACTGAATACGACGGGGGCCGTTTTTGTGTCGGCGGTCTTTTGGTTACCAGGTTCAATCAATTCGGATTGGCTCTTCGAGAGGGGGTGAAGGGGGAGAGACAGGGATAATCCGGCGGTTACCAAAATCATACGCCCGTATAGTGGGAAGGTTTGAGGGCTTTTTTACTCCCGCTTCTTGAAGACGGCCGGCTTTGTTTTTGAATTCGGAATTGCTGCCTTCCCCCTCCGGGGTGTCGACAGCGACAACGGTGGCGAGTTCATCAACCACCAACTCAAAGACTGGTGCGACCTGAACCACATCCAGTTCACTCGGGGCCGTCCCTATCGAAAAAACGACAATTGTTTCGTGGAACAGAAAAACGGCGATGTGGTGCGTAAAACCGTGGGGTATGCCCGGTTTGAGGGGCAGGAAATGTGCGATGCACTGGAAGAGGTCTACCGGTGTCTGAACCCCCTGCTCAACTACTGGCACCCGACCTTGCGCCTCATCGCCAAGGAGAAACAGGCTTCCGGCAGGTACAAGAAAATCTATGAGCAGGTTCTCCAGACACCCTGCCAGCGGCTGCTTGAATCGCCAGATCTGGCAGAGGAGTACAAGGCCGAACTGTGGAGGCGGGCGGGGTTGTTCAATCTAATCACGCTCAAGCGGGAAATGGACGAGGCGCGGGAGCGGCTCTTGAAACTGGCCGCGAAAAGGGGTATCACCGGAGAAACCGCTTGAGCGGTTCGGCTAGATTTTTTACTTTTGGCGCAACACGGCCCCGCCCGCCAGGGCCATAGGCCCTTTTAGGCCCCCGACTCGGGGCGCGGGAAGAAAGGGCCGCTCTCCCCTTCGCCAACCGGGGACCGGCGGAGGAGGAAGCCGCGCGTTCTAAGGGGGCCGCGCTCCGGGGGCATAAAACCCCCTATGGGGGTGGGGGGCCATAAGCCCTTTTAGGCCCCCCCAGGGGGTTTCAGGCCCCCGACTCGGGGCGCGGGAAGAGAGGGCCGCTCTCCCCTTCGCCAACCAGGGGCTGGCGGAGGAGGAAGCCGCACGTTCTAAGGGGGCCGCGCTCCGGGGGCCTGAAACCCGCTGGCGGGGCTAGATGAAATACATATAGGACTCGTCGGGGTCTACGGTTCCCACCACCGATGCCAGGGTTTTCCGGTCTATTACTTGGGCGATCCGGTCGTTAAGGCGGTCAAAAACCGTAAGGCGGATACAGCGTTGGAGTTTGGTTTCCGATACGGCGGGCAAGGGGGGATCAACCACCCGCATATCCCCTTCCAGCTCCCGCAGGGCGTCCCCGATGATGATATCCTGAGGGCGCTGCGCCAGGGCATAGCCCCCGGAAGCGCCCTTGACGGAACGGATGAACCCCGCCCGCCGGAGGATTACCGCCACCTGCTCCAGGTAACGCACGGATATGTTTTGCCGTTCCGCCACACTGGCCAGGGCCACATGGGATTCCCCGGTATGTTCCGCCAGGTCGATGAGGAGCCGGATCCCATAACGGCCCCGGGTTGAAATTTTCATATAGCGTACTCCAACTTATCCATGGCGTAGTAGGCTTCCACCAGATCCGCCAGGGTGATGGAATTCACGCAATCGCTTATTCCCTGGTAAAGCTCGCTCCAGGTATGCCGGCTGATACAAGACGCTTCCACGGGACAGCTCATGGAATTGACGCAGGATACCGGTTCCAGGGGACCTTCCACGGATCGTAAAATATCCCCCGCGGTGATTTCTCCCGGATCCTTTCCCAGGAGATACCCCCCCTGGGGCCCCCGGATCCCCCGGATTAGCCCTGTCTTTCTGAGGGGGATAAAAAGCTGTTCCAAATAGCCGTCGGAAATACCGGTATGCTCCGCGATGGTCCTGGTACTGCAATACTCTCCGCTGGGAAGCAAGGCCATGTACAAAAGGGCTTCCAGGGAATAACGGCCTTTCGTTGAAATTCTCATGCACTACTCCTTTTTAAATTATACAATAAGAAAACGCCGCATCCAAATCGGCGATTATATCCTCGGGGGCTTCGATCCCCACGGAAAGCCGCATAAGCCGGTCATTCACCCCGGCGGAAAGCCGCATGGCTTCGGGGATGGCCCCGTGGGTTTGGACCAGGGGGTAGGTCAACAGGGATTCCACCCCCCCCAGGCTCTCGGCAAAGAGGATGAGGGAAACCTGCCGCAGCAGGACGGCCGCGTCATCCCGGTTTTTAAGGTAAAAGGAAATCATCCCCCCATGACCCCGGGCCTGGGAACAGGATAATTGGTACTGGGGGTGATCCGCAAAGCCGGGATAAAAGACCTGTTCCACCCGGGGATGCTCCCGGAGCCACCGGGCAACCTGGAGGGCGTTTGATTCGTGCCGTCTCATCCGCAGGGCCAGGGTTTTGATCCCCCGGAGTACCAGCCATGCGTCAAAGGGGGCAAGGACCGCCCCCTCGCTTTTCTGGACGGTCCTGAGGGGTTCCTCAAACCCCTCGTTGTCATGGACAATAAAGCCCGAAAGGGTATCGTTATGACCGGCCAGGTATTTGGTACCGCTGTGAACCACCAAATCCGCCCCCAGCTTCAGGGGGTTCTGGAAATAGGGGGAGAGGAAGGTGTTGTCCACAATAAGATGGCCCCCGTGGCTATGGATGAGTTCCCCGCAGCGCCGGATATCGGTAACCTTCATCATGGGGTTGGAGGGGGTCTCGACAAAAACGGCCTTGGTTTCGGGGCGGATCCGGGCCTCCACCAGGCTGAGATCGCTGGAATCCACCCAGGAAAAGGAAAAACCGTACTTTTCATAATACTCATGAAACAAACGGTAGGTTCCCCCGTAAAGGTCCTCGGAAACGATGAAGTGATCCCCGGGCTTGAATATCTTTATGATAGAAGAAATCGCCCCCATGCCGGAGGCAAAAGCCAGGCCGAAACGCCCCCCCTCGATCAGGGCCAGGGTACGCTCCAGCTCAGTCCTGGTGGGATTGATACTCCGGGAATAGTCGTACCCCGTGGACTCATACAGCCCCGGGTGCCGGAAGGTGGAGCTTTGGTATATGGGGGTGGTTACCGCTCCGGTAACCGGATCAAAGGGGGTTGCTCCATGTACCAGGAGGGTTTCCAGGGCCTGTTTCCCGGTACAGTGGGTTCCTTCTTTCATGGCAGTCTCCTGTCAAATAATACGTTCATAGTCTCTCCGCGGCTCCGATCATCCCAGGGCCCGATCAAAATCGGCGATCAGATCCTCCACATCCTCAAGCCCCACGGAGATGCGGATCAGGGTATCGGTGATACCCAGCCGCTGCCGTTCCTCCGGCGGCATGGCGGCATGGCTCATCCGTACCGGATAGGAGGCGATGGTCTCCACCCCCCCCAGGCTCACCGCGGCCGCGGCGTATTCCACCCGGGCCAGAAACGCCCGGGCGTCTTCGGCGGTTTTTGTCTTGAAAGAGAGGACCGCCCCCGCCCCGGAAGCCTGGGCCTCGTTAATTTTCCTGCCGGGATGATCCGCAAGGCCGGGATAGAATACGGCGCCGACCTTCCGGTGCTCCAGCAGCCATTGGGCAAGCCGCCGGGCGGAAGCCTCCTGGACCTCCAGCCGGGCCTTGAGGGTTTTGATCCCCCGCATGACCAGCCAGACATCCCACGGGCCGGGGATCGCGCCGAAACTGTTCTGGACCGAGTAGACCCGCTTGCCCAGCTCTTTGGTCCGGGTAACCGCCAGGCCCAGAACCACGTCGCTGTGCCCGCCCAAAAACTTGGTCGCCGAATGGACCACCACATCCGCCCCCAGTTCCAGGGGCCGCTGGAGATAGGGGGTCATAAAGGTATTATCCACCACCGAGATAAGTCCCGACTCCCGGGCTATGGCCAAACACGCTTTAAGATCGATGATTTTGAGGAGGGGATTGGAGGGGGTTTCCAGGAACAGGGCCTTGGTATTGGGTTTGATCGCCCGCCGGATATTGTCCGGATCCGCGGCATCCACCGCCGTACATTCCAGCCCCCAGCGCCGGAAAAAGGTGTTGAGGATCCGCCAACTCCCCCCATAGATATCCTCCGCGGCGATGACGTGGTCCCCGCCGGAGAGGATCCCCAGGACCGAGGACACCGCGGCGATGCCGCTCCCAAAGGCATATCCCCGGACGCCCCCCTCCAGGGTGGCGATGATCTCCTCCAGGGCCTTTCTGGTAGGATTCCCCGACCGGGCATAATCAAATTCCCGGGCTTCCGACAGATCCCCCTGATCAAAGGTGGAGGTCTGAACAACGGGTACTCCCAGGGCGCCGGTTACCGGATCCATTTCATGGCCGTTATGTATTAAAAGGGTTCCCCGCTTCATTCAGTATCCTTTTTGGTTTAACCCGGA
>JAIRMO010000046.1 GCA_031258625.1 Spirochaetaceae bacterium
TATTTATTATAGACATATTGACACTTTAGGGAAAGTATGGATATATTACAAATAGCTGTAATTCATTGTACAGTATATAATTACTGATGCTACAAAGAAATACTGTTTTCTAGGCAGGCGGACTCTGGATCTGCTTGTGGGGGTTCGAATCCTCCCTGGGGAAAAGGGTATTGCGATAATCGGGGAATAGTCCGCCGGGTTGTTTTTCCCGGGTTCGCCCTTAAAATTTGTGAGAGGGCCCCTTCGTCTATCGGTTAGGACATGAGATTCTCAATCTTAAAAGAGGGGTTCAATTCCCCTAGGGGCTAAAGTAACATATACACCGAAATGGGGATTTGAACCGCTTGGCTCTTTGCCTGTTGAGCCTTATCGCCGGTACGGTTGGTTTTTCTTATTCGAAATTCTGGTTTAATACCCCGGAGCTTGCTCCGCGGAGGTTTATTCGTGTCTTCGGTTTACCGAATAGGAAGGGTTAATTTTAATTGACCGATAAGTGATATAGACGTATAGTGATTATATGGATAAATCCGGGGTTTTTGGTTACCTTGCCGCAGACTTGTCTTTAGAAGAACGAAGGAAACTCCTGGATAAGATCGGGATTCATTCAGAAATTTCCCGGGAACTCCTGTATAAGGATAAAAATCACGCTTTTTTTACCCCGCCGGAGAAAGAACATTACCACCAATTGCCTTGGCATATACGGCTCAAGTATATAATCATGGGTCTTTTTAATAATATTTCAGCGAGACAGATATATGAGAACCACCAGATAGCCCGGATCGGTAAGATAATCAATGGGAAGGATCCGGAGTTTTACGATTATCGCCAGGACCGGCTGCTTCCGAAATTACGCGAGAAATTTGTGGAACTCAAAAGCGCGGCCCGTTTTTTTTATGATACCTTGAATCGGAGCATTAACCGGGACAAGGGGGCTTTTTATGCCTTTTTGGCTTCTTTGGAAATAGAGGATATCCACCAGCATCTCATGATCGGTACCAATCCTGAACAGTTGGCTGCCGAAAACGCTGCCGTCCGGGGAAGGGATTTGAGCCAAATTGCCTTTGATAACCTTGAACAAACCCTGATGCTTATTACCGAAGAAGAAAAAAGCCGTATGTACGCCAATGTCCGTTCGTTACATTACCTTAAAGCCCTGTCTACCTTTCCCTTTGATCGGATTATTCTGAGTTTTACCGCTGATCCGGCAAGCGGCCGTCTTGTTTGCAAGGGTCGTTCCGTAAAAGATGTCCTGATGTTCCTGCAAAATGTGTTGTTTTCTCTCAAACAGGTGCCGTCCATGCCCTTATTGGAATCGCTTTTTATTTTTTGCCTTCAAGAACATGGGGAAGATCCCCCCTTGGATATTACCCTGGAGATGCGGCGGCTTCTTTCTATGGCGGAAAGCGCATTGATGATCATCAGGGATTTTAACCGGGACGTACCCCTCACCTTGATACTCCGGTGTATCAGCCGGAATATGGGTCTTGTGCCCCAGGGCATAGGCGGCGGTGAAGATTGGTTCGTGGCGTACCGTGAGTATTGGAAACGGCATATAGATGCCCAATTCAGCGAATATCAACGGACGTGCCGGTACAATGAGCTGGCAAATGCCCTCCATCAGTTTTTTAACGGAGGCGCTTTAAAAACCTTAAATTACGCGGTTTCCCAGCACAGGCCCGATGGTTTTCCCCTCTCGGGGGCCATGGCGCTTTCCTTTTTACTGACCTTTTATTCGAATGTTTTTATGCCGGATATTTATCAGATCCTCAGAACCATCCTGATAGAAGGTGAATTTTATAAATTGGAAAGCCGGACCCAGTTCACCGAAATTTACAACGAGATCATCATGCTTGAGGATACCATCCTGCAATTTGAATCCCAGCTGTCCTCCGAGGGAAGGTATGGAAAGTACTATTTTCCTTTAAATTCGAAAATGGCCTCGGATCCCTCAAAACGCCGCAGGGTTCAGCAGGTAGTTGAAGAAGCTTCCATGGAAGCCGAAGGGATCATCATTGCCGCCGAACAGACTGTCGCGGAAATGATAAAAATCCTGGAGGGGTTTATACGAAAAGATGTCAACGGGAATTATGACACCCTGGTGAATATTATGCAAATTTCATCAAAAATTCCCAATTTTGTAAGCGGTATCGATAATTCCATGCGCCAGTTTCAGCAGACCTTGCAGTTTTTGGATACTATTGATATGCTTGAATTGGGGAGTAAAGAAGGAGGAAACTTTCTTCCTCTCGTCAAGGAGTAGTGTACAGCATTGGCCGTTTCGATAAACATGGGCTTCTGTTTTAATTATGGATGAGTCCCGAGGTTTTGGCAGCTTGGTTTCAGGACTGTCCCCAAGCGAGCGAAAAATTTTTCTGGAAAAACTCAGTCGTTATTCCTCTCTGTCCCAGGAAGTGCTTTATGAGGAAGAACGTGATACCCTTTCCCTGCCGATTCATCAAGAAGCATATAGCCAGCTGCCCTGGCATATGCGGCTGTTTTTTGTATTATTGAGCTTTTTTCAAGGGGTCTCCCCCCTACGGGTCTTTGAGAATCGTCAAATAGCCATGACAGGTAAGTGGATAAACGAAACGGCTCCGGGAATTTACGATTATCAACGGGACATGCTGCTGCCGGGATTCTATAAAAGATTGGTTGATCTCAAAGATGCCGCCCGTTTTTTTTACCAGGTTCTGGACCAGAGTATTAACCGGGATAAGGGGTCTTTTTATGTCTTCCTGGGTTCTCTGGAGATGGAGGATATCCACAGCCGCATCATCGAGAGAACCGATCCTGAAATTCTTATCCCCGAAGAATCCCAAATCTCTGAGGTGGAATTACGTCAAACTATTTTGAACAATCTGGAGGAAGATCTGACGTTGATCACCGACGAACAAAAAAATGTCATGTACGCCAATACCCGTTCGTTACATTGCCTTAAAGCCTTATCTACCTTCCCTTTTAACCGGCTCATTTTGAATTTCTCCGATCATAAGATGTCCCCAGGCCCTATTTGTACGGCCGGTATGGTAAAAGACCAATTAGCCAACCTGCAGAATGTGTTGTTTTCTTTAAAATACGCCCCCTCCATGGCTTTACTGGAGTCCCTGTTTATTTTCACCCTCCAGGGGAATCTAAAGGATAAAAAAGCGGATATGGTGGTCGAAATGGACCGGCTCATTGTCCAAGCGGAAAAATCCCTGAATACCATCCATGATTTTAACCAGGAAGTCCCCTTAACCCAGATATTGTGCTGTACCAGCCGGAATTTAACCATGATCCCCCTGGACATCAGCGGCGGAGAGGAATGGTTTTTAGTATACCGGGACTATTGGAAACGGTACGTGAATGATCGGTCTGCCCAATATATCCAGACCAAGGGTAAACAACGGCTGGTAGATTCCATTAATCAATTTTTTAAAAGGTCCAATTTGACCATGCTGAACTATGCGGTTTCCGATTCCAATCCCTACGGATTTCCGGTAAAGGGGAGCCTCTGCTTGTCCTTTCTTTTGACGTTTCATTCAGCGGTTTTTATGGAAAAAGCTCAGGAGTTCCTCGAATCCATCCTGTTGGGGGGGAACTTTTACAGCCGGGATGACCGGACCGTTTTTACCGAAAGTTACAATGAACTCATGAGACTTGAGGAAGCCATACGGCAATTTGAAATACGGATCTCTCCGGTGGGGGAATTCGGGAAACGGTACGCCAGTGCCCAGGCGGATAGGCCCAGTTCTTCATCAAGACGCCAAAAGCTCCTCTCCGTCACCGATGAGGCCAACCAGGAGGTTTTTAAAATTACCGGAAGCGCCGGGATCGCCCTGGAAGGTATAATCGGTATACTGGAAAAAATATTAAAACCCGCCCCAAACCGAGAATCCATTGCCCTGATAAATATGGCCCAGCTTGCGGGAAAGGGGAATGTCTTTATAAGCGGTCTTAAAGATTCTCTGGTTCAATTTCGGGAAACGCTTAGGCTCTTTAATAATATAATTGCCCTGGAATTAGGAAAATAGTATGCGGGTTTACCCCTTTAACCTCTCCTTTTCCGGTATTCTTGGGGAGTTTTCTTTTTTCTTTGACGGTCTTGAAGTGGAGGGAATTTCCTGTTTGATTTCTTCCCGATCCGCGGGTAATATGGTATATTCTGAGGGGGGATTAAGCCCATCCCGGAGGAATCTGTACAAAACCTTGGGGCTGGATCCTGCCCGGGTCTACGGGCCGGCCCAGGTTCATTCCCGGGAGGTCCTGGTTATGGACCGGGACAGCCCCCAAGACCAGCCCCGGGCCGACGGTTTGGTGAGCCGGGACCGGGGGATCTGGCTTTCGGTTACCGTGGCGGATTGCCTCCCGGTATACCTCTTTGATACCGAAAGCGGCGCCTTCGGCATCCTCCACTCGGGCTGGAAGGGGACGGGGATAGTCCTCAGGGCCCTGGCCCTGATGGGGGAGCGATGGAACACCCGGGCCGGGGCGGTGGCGGCGGTCCTGGGGCCCGGCATCGGTTCCTGCTGTTACCGGGTGGACGAAGAGCGGGCCCGGGCCTTTGAGGGGGAATTCGGGGGATCCGGCGGCGCCTATCCCCTGGGCCCGGTGGTGATCCGCCGCGGCCGGGACGGATCAGGCCCGGGGGAACCCTTCCTGGACCTCCGGGCCGCCAACGCCCGGCTTTTGGCCGGGGCCGGGGTGGGGAACCTCGCGGTTTGCCGGGACTGTACCGTTACCGACGTCAGGTTGGGTTCCTTCCGGCGGGAGGGCGGGGACTATACCCGGATGGCCGCCCTCATCGGTTATAGGCCCCTGGTATAGGGACAAAAAGGAATAGGTATGTACGATTTTAAAGAGCCCTGGAAGGTCCGGATTGCCGGAATTTTAAATCAGTTCCTCAAGGATGCGGGCCTTGAAGAGAATATCGGCCCCTCGGGGGTGATCGCCGAAATTCCCCCCAAGCCGGAGCTGGGGGACCTGGGGTTCCCCATGTTCGGTTTTGCCAAGCTGCTACGGAAGGCTCCCCCCCAGATAGCCCAGGCCGTGGCGTCCGGGCTGGGTGATCCGGGGCCGGGGGAGGTCTTTGCCGCCGAAGGCCCCTATGTCAATATCCGGCTGGATCGGGCTCGGACCGCCGCTTCCATCCTGGATCAGCTCCGGGACCCCTCCTTCGGCCGGCCGGAAACCCTGGCGGGCTCCCGGATCATGGTGGAATTTTCCAGCCCCAACACCAATAAACCCCTCCACCTGGGGCACCTCAGGAACGACGTCCTGGGGGAGAGCGTTTCCCGGATCCTCGCCGCCTGCGGGGCCCGGGTCCGTAAGGTCTGTATCATCAACGACCGGGGGGTGCATATCTGTAAATCCATGCTGGCCTACCGGGAATACGGGGAGGGGAAAACCCCTGAATCCGAGGGGGTAAAAAGCGATCGCTTTGTGGGGGACTGGTATGTCAAATTTCACGCCATGGCTAAAACAGATCCCGCGGCGGAGGAACAGGCCCAGGAAATGCTCCGCCAATGGGAACAGGGGGACGGGGAGACCGTGGCCCTCTGGGAAAAGATGCGGGAATGGACCGTAAAGGGGATGAAAGAGACCTACGAGCGTACCGGGGTCTCCTTTGATCAGTACTATTACGAAAGCGAGACCTACCGCTCCGGCCGGGAGGAGGTCCTCAAGGGTCTGGAACGGGGGATTTTTTACCGGGAGGAGGACGGTTCGGTCTGGGTGGACCTCTCCGCGGAAAAACTCGACAAAAAGGTCCTCCTCCGCAAGGACGGAACGTCCCTCTACATCACCCAGGACTTCGGTACCGCCATCCACCGCCACCGGGACTGGCCCTTTGACCGGCTCATTTATGTGGTGGGTTCGGAACAGCAGTACCATTTTCAGGTGCTGTTCACCATCCTAAAAAAACTGGGGTTTGACTGGGCCAAAAACCTCTTTCACCTCTCCTACGGCATGGTAAACCTCCCGGAGGGCAAGATGAAGAGCCGGGAGGGCACGGTGGTGGACGCCGACGATCTCCTGGACAGCCTGAAAGCGCTGGCCCTCCAGGAGATCCGGGATAAGGACCGGGAGGCCGCGGTAGGGGATTCCGGGGAGACGGCGGAAAAAATAGCCCTCGGGGCCCTCCACTATTACCTGCTCCAGGTGTCCCCCCCCAAGGATATGCTTTTTAATCCCCAGGAATCCCTGGCTTTTAACGGCAATACCGGCCCCTACCTTCAGTATATGGGGGCCCGGATCTCGTCTTTGATCCGTAAGGAGGAAGGGAGCGCCGCCGTCCGGGGTAGGGTTGCTCCGGAACTCCTTCTGGGGGACGCGGAATGGGAACTCCTCAAAACCCTGGCCGCCTACCCCGAGTCCGTAGCCGCCGCCGCCGCCCGGATGGACCCCTCCCTCCTCGCGGCCTATCTCTACGAGCTCTCCAAGACCTTCAGCCGTTTCTACCACGACTGCCCCATCCTCAACGCCGAAATGCCGGACCTGGCCGCCACCCGCCTTGCCCTCTGCCGGGGGGTACTCCGGGTACTCCGGGACGCCCTTGACCTTATCTGTATACCCTTCCTGGTTTCCATGTAGGCCGGGTCCTTGCAAGGGTGAAAACAATCTGTTATATTGGATATAGTTTTCAGGCGTTATTGGTTTTGGAACGCAGTGATGACCCTTGAGCTTCTTATGAAGTTTCATAATCCGATTCAAGGAGGAAAGCCATGTCCGATCCGGACGGCGGCGGTAGTTTACCCGGCCATAGACAGAATTCAATAGATTTGACGTTTGTGGTACTTCCTGGTAAGGGTCCATCTATTTAGGAGAACCAGTCCGGTTTCTTCTTTAACGGGGGCCTTTTCAGGAAGGCCCACGGACTAAAGGAGAACCCCGAATGATTACTATTCGAATAAAAGGTGAAAAAGGGCTTATCGAGACCAATACGGTAAGTAAAGGCTGTTGGGTTGATGCCCGGAATGTCGGCAAAGAGGATTTGGTCCGGCTGGAAAAAGAATATGGCATCGCCGGGGAACTGCTGATGGATATTATGGACGCCGATGAGCAGGCCCGGATAGAAAAGGAAGATGAATATACCGCCCTGATTGTACGGCTCCCGGTATATGATAAAAACTATGAGGTGTCTTTTTTTACCCTGCCCCTGGGGATCATCCTCTTTTCCGATAAAATAGTAACCATTTGCCAGCGTTCCAGTGAAGCCCTGGAGGATCTCACCAAAAACCGTATCCGGGGTTTTAATGTCGGTAATAAAAACACCTTTATATTAAACCTTTTAGGCCGGGCCGCCTTTACTTTCCTTAGGGCCCTCAAGGAACTCAATAAACAGACCACCATTATTGAACGGGAGCTGCAAAAATCCATCAAAAACAACGAACTTATCCAGCTTCTTTCCATTCAGAAGTCCCTGGTTTATTTTACCACCAGCATCACCACCAACGAACTGTTGTTGGAAAAGCTCCAGAAATCCCCCCTGATCCGCTTTAAGGAGGATGAAAAGGAACTTCTGGAGGATGTGGTTACCGAAAACAAACAGGCCATTGAGATGGCGAAGATCTACTCTTCGATCCTCACCGGAACCATGGACGCCTTTGCCAGCGTCATCTCTAATAACCTGAATATTGTGATGAAGCGGCTCACCATCGTTTCTATCGTGTTGATGATCCCCACCCTGATCACGAGTTTTTACGGGATGAATGTGGGCCTTCCCTTTCAGGGGTCCCATGTGGCGGTTTGGGGCATCGCGGCGGTCAGCCTTCTGGCATCTGTCCTGGGGGCCATACTCCTGAATACCGACCGGTGGAAGCGGAAAAAGATTGCCTCCAGGGCCCTTCCCTATACCCATAGTTACGTGATGGTTAATCGGTAAAAATTCGGGGTTATCCAAAAGCGGGCGGTGAACCGCCCTTGAAAAATTTGTTCGCGCCGCCCCGTTTTACGTTCAACAGCAGCCGCGGACCATCGTGTTTTCCGTAGTTTCTCTTTTCTGCGGTTCCTTGTCCTTTGCCGGGTCAAACCGTTTGAGCCGGAGGGCATTGGTCAATACCGATACGGAACTCATGCTCATAGCGGCGGCGGCGAATATGGGATTGAGGAGGGGGCCGCCGAACAGGTACAGTACGCCGGCGGCAATGGGGATGCCGAGGGTATTGTAGCCGAAGGCCCAAAACAGGTTTTGTTTGATGATACGGATCGTCTGTTTGCTCAAATTGATGGCCCCAGGAACGTCCATAAGATCGCTGTGCATGAGTACAATGTCCGCCGATTCCATGGCCACATCGGTACCGCTTCCGATGGCTATGCCGACATCCGCCTGGGCCAGGGCGGGAGCGTCGTTGATGCCGTCCCCTATCATCGCGACATAGTTACGCACCGCCCTGTCGTGATGATTCATCGACGTTTCTATAGGTTCGGCTTGTAGTTTTTTTATTTCCGCGGCTTTGTCCTGGGGCAGTACCTCCGCAAGCACCCGGTCAATCCCCACCTGTCCGGCAATGGCGGCGGCGGTCTTTTGGTTGTCCCCGGTGATCATGGCAACTTCAATGCCCATTTTGTGGAGGCGCGCGACCGCCTCGGCGCTGCTTTTTTTAAGGACATCCGCCACCGCCACAATCCCCGCCAGCCGCATACCGGCCGTACCGGCGCGGTCGTCCAGGGCAACGTACATCGGGGTTTTGCCTTCATCCGCCAGCCGGTCGCTTTCGGCTTCCAGTTCGGCAAGGCTGACGTTCCGTTCCTCCAGCAGCTTCCGGTTGCCGGCCAATACGGTAACGCCGTTTATGACCGCCTCGATACCCCGGCCCGGTATGGCCCGGAAACTATCGGTACTAAAAAGTTCCAGCCCTTTGTTTTGCGCCCCCTGCGCGATGGCAAGGCCCAGGGGATGTTCCGAACCTTTTTCAGCGGAGGCGGCGATTCGCAGGAATTCGTCTTCGGGGCTTACCCGCGGGGGAACCGCGGGGACGGCTCCAAGGGGGGAAGCGGTAACGATCACATCGGTAACCCGGGGTTTTCCTTCGGTGAGGGTACCGGTTTTGTCAAAAACAATGGTGTTGATTTTATGGGTGGTCTCCAGGGCCTCGCCGCCTTTGATGAGGATGCCCTTTTCCGCGCCCTTGCCGGTTCCCACCATGATCGCCGTGGGCGTGGCAAGCCCCAACGCGCAGGGACAGGCGATGACCAGAACGGAAATGAAGATGGTGAGGGCAAACTCCAGCGCGGACTTGCCGGTATGCAAATTTACCAGGCCCGCGGAAGCCGCCGTAAACCACGCGGCCCCCGCAACGAGGGCGATGATGCAGACGATGGGCACAAAATAACCGGACACGATGTCCGCAAGCTGGGCGATGGGCGCCTTGGACCCCTGGGCGTCCTCCACGAGTTTGATAATCTGGGCCAGCGCGGTATCGCTGCCGACTTTTTCCGCTTTGAAACGGATGAGCCCGTTGACGTTGATGGTGGCGCCGTAGAGTTTATCCCCGGGCTTTTTGTCCACCGGCATACTTTCGCCGGTGAGCATGGATTCGTCGATAGAAGTGGTTCCTTCGGTTACCACCCCGTCTACGGGGATCTTTGCGCCGGGTTTGACCACCACAATATCACCGGGGATAACCTCGTCGATGGGGATTTCTTTTTCGACCCCCTTTTCAATGATAAGGGCCGTTTTTGGCGCCAGGCCCATGAGTTTTTTGATAGCCTCGCTGGTACGTCCCTTGGATATGGCTTCCAGGGTCTTTCCGAGGAGTATGAGGGCGATAATGACTCCGGCGGTTTCAAAATAAAGGGAGTCTACGGCGTGGAAATTACCCCGGTAAATCTCCCGGATATTAAAAATGCTATAGATAAATGCCGCCGACGTCCCCACCGCGATAAGGCTGTCCATGTTGGGACTACGGTGGAGGAGGTTTTTAAACCCCACCGTATAGAACCTGTTACCCGCGATGATGATGGGAATGACCAACGCCAGCTCTACCAGAGCGTAGATGAAGGGAAATCTCATCGGCGCCAGGAATTGGGGGAAGGGGAGGTTGAACCACGGAGGCGCTATAGCGCCCATCATGGGAACCATGGCGATATAGAGCAGGGGAAGGCCGAAGGAGGCGGCAACAATAAATTTTGTCCGGAGGACCTTTATTTCTTTTTCCTTGCGCCGCTTGTCTTCGTCCACCGCCCCGTCTTTTGAAAAGTCCAGGGCCTCGTAACCAGCCTTTTCGATAGCCCCTTTTATTGCCGATACCCGGATTACCGCCTGATTGTAGACCACCGTGGCTTTTTCCGTGGCAAGGTTCACCGTAACGTTTTCTATCCCTTCCAGTTTGTTGATTGCCTTCTCCACCCGCGCCGCACAGGCCGCACAGGTCATGCCGCCGATTGGTATGGTTGCGGTTATACCTTTGGGTTTTTCCAGTACTTCATAGCCGATCTTGACCACCGCATCTTTGATGCTGGTTAAAGTTTTGGTATCGGCGTACTCCACAAAAAGTTTTTCGCTGGCCAGGTTTACCGAAGCGGCCCTTACCCCTTCGATTTTCCGCACGGTTTTTTCTATCCGTCCCGCGCAGGCCGCGCAGGTCATACCACCGATGGTTAAGGTCTCGTTTTGCATCTTGTATACTCCTTACAAAAATTCGTTCTCCGGGCTCCTGGTGTTACCGCAATACTTTTCTATATATTCATTCATTACCCTGATAATCCGGGTTCCCATGGCTTCATCATAGAGTAGCGCCCCGCTTTTATCCCTTTTGGCGCCAAGAAAATGACCGATACCTGAGTATAGGGCGATAAAATCATGATCAACCCCGTAAACATTAAACAGGCTGTTCAAAACAGCGGAATTCGCGTAGGGCACCAAAGTATCCGCCGCGTCATGGATGATAATGGTAGGGGGGCTGTCGGCCGTAACAAAGTAAACCGGAGAAATAGCCGCGAGGATTTCCAGGCCGGATTCGCTGTACCCCTCGGCGGTAATATCGCCGTCTACAATACGATGACCGGTGGCTTTTTCCGCTAATTGATAAAATAATTTTTCCCACTTCAGTTTCTTGAAGTTGTACAGAAAGGCGGTATCGCCCAGATCCGCGGGACCGGCCATGTCCACACAAAACGCTATGGGTATGGGGCTGGTCTCATGCTGTTTGTACGCATAAAGCATTGAGAGGTGCGCGCCGGAAGAGTGCCCCATGAGGATCAACTTCCCCGGGTCCACATTGTTCCGCCCACAGAATTCCCGTATATAAACAACGGCGGCGGCCACATCGTCCTCCAAATCCGGTATGTGGGTGGTTTCATCAATGTACCGGTGGCTCATGGAAACAACGATGAACCGGTCCCGGAAGACATCTAAAAAGATCGGGCAATCGTCCTTATCGCCGAACATCCATATCCCGCCGTGAATAAACAGGATAACCCCTTCCGGTTCCGCCCTATTGGGAAATGAAAGGTCCAGTAAATTCCGTTCATAAGAACCGTAACTCAGATCCTTATGCAGGGTGTAGCGGATCTCCCGGGGCGTTTTTCCGGTAGAAACGCAGCCAATAATCGAAAATGAAAACAAACAAAACAATAGAAGGGGTCCCAAAACTTCAATTTTTTGGAACACCGCCTGCGATTTAGAGGATTTCCCCTTGGACCGTAGGTCCGCGCCGACCGAATTCTGAAAAACACTCAATATACACGGCCGGATCGTAAATTTCCGCATAATTATACCTTCCCCTTGTCAAAGATGTTTTCATTTTTATACAAAAAAATCTTTTTCGCAAGTAGAAATTTACGATCCGGACTATGGCGCACCATTCCCCTAACCCCGTCTCCACCGGGTAAAAATAACCGCGGCTTCTTTTAAGAAATCTTTAGAAATGGTGATAGTGGTATCCGTCACCGTCTTGTTGGCCGAAAAGATCGGAACCGGGTTACAGCCCCCGGAACGGATCCCCACCTGGCTCATGCGGAAGCGGTTGCCGCAGTTCTGGCAGATCAGCACCGTCCCCTGCTGTTTGTAGAAGCCCCGGCCCGAAGCATAACAAATCTGGCAGGTATTAAAGGCCGTTCTGATGGTTCCGTCCGGAGCCTTTACCGCTAAAACCTCAATCCTGGTACCTTCAATATCAACGGGATAAAAGAGCGCGTTTTCCGTCACCTCCGCCGCCTGAATCACCAGATCCTGGTCGGCAATCGCGGACTTTACCGTATTTTGCCGGCCGGTTTGTCCAAAGGCACCGAAACCCGCGGCGGCCATGATCATCACCAAAACCAGGCTTTTGTTTTTCCCCAAACCCTTCCTCATTTTTTTACTCCTCAATAATAAATAGATAAATAGGATCCCTGGTCAGACCTTGATGTCCCGGTTTCCCTTGCCGCTGCAACAATCGGGCAAGGGGCCCTTGACGGGTTTTAAAAACCTTTTTACAAACCACAAGATACCGCCCAAAACAGCGGCAGCCAAAACAACCGCGATAAAGTTTTCCATACGCCTCCCCGCTACCGCTCTAAAAGAAGGGGTTTCAAACCCCGAATTGCGGGGCCCCGTGGTCCAATCTCACCTCGCGCAACACCCCCCGCCCTGAGCCGTTGTTTCAAAATAAGCCTCCGGATATATTAAGGTTTCATGCTCCGCCACCTCCGCTTTTATCTTTTCCGGATCCGCATCGTTCAAATCCTCCACCACCTTCACATAACCGTAAAACACATTGTCCGCCGTGGAAAAATCAAAATCTTCGACAGGCATGAGCTGAATAACATTGTCCCCCTGATCCATATCAATTTGGGTGTAATACGCAGGGAAGATGAGGGTGTTGTTCCCCGGATCAAGGGAATCGTTGTTGATTATCCATGCGGTGGGTATTGATTTTTGTACCACCATAATCGCGGGCTCTATGCCGTCGTCCCGGAGCCGGATGGTTACCGTCTGATACCCTTCACGCATTTCCGCCAGGGCGATCGTATCGGTAGGGATAAGCACCCCCGCCGGGGAAGGGGCATCTCCGGGTTCCGGTCCGGTTTCCGCAAAAACCGCGCCCTCGGCTACCACCGTAATGGAACTGCGGATCATCCCCATCCAGCAGGAATAGGAGAATTTACCCGTCCGTTCCGGGATAAATTCAATCAGATTTTCCCCCGGTGTAAACCGGTGTTCAATCCCGTATTCCCGGATGATCATGCGGTTGTTACAGCCGTTGATACTGCCCGCCGGGGCATTGATGGTCCAGCGCACGGGGATCCCCTCCTGTACGGTGATCGCCGGATACCGCCCCCCGCTCAGGGTAGAATTGACGATCTGTACCCCTCTTTCAACGCGAAAGGGAGTTCCCGTTTCCGGCGGGGCGGCCTCGTTCTTCCTCCGGCCCGCACCGACGGTAAAGGGATTTATCGCGGCCATGGCCTTATCGGCAAAATCAAGATCAATCCCCAGGCGGTCTGAAAAACCGCCCAGGTTAAAGCCGTAGGTAAACATGGTCATCCCCATTACCGTTACGAGGACAGCCCCGACCCGCATTACCCGGCGGGTAAAGGCGGGGCCTTTTGTGGTATTGCTCAACAATGAGCTCAACGCCCCGATGCCGAACATCAGGGGAACCGTCCCCAGACTGAAAAGAAACATGGAGATACCCCCGGCGATAGGGCTTCCCGTAGACAGGGCGTAAAGCTGCATGGCCTGTAAGGGGCCGCAGGGCATCAGGGCGTTGAGGAGTCCGATAAACAGGGGGTTTTTATTGGCCGACCGCTGTTTATCAATTTTCCGGGTAAAAAACCGGGGGAGCCGGAGGTTGAAGCGGCGCAGGGCCGGGAAAAATCCAAACATATTGAGCCCCATGATCACCATGAAGATCCCGGCCGCAAGCTGGACCACCCCCCGGAAACGCCCCGACAGGCTTATCATCGAACCCAGGGCCCCCACCAGAACCCCCAGGGTGGTATAGGAAATAACCCGTCCGGCATTGTAAAAAATCGCGGGGAACCACATCTGCCGGCGGCTTTCCCCCGCCGAAACGGCGGGGATACATTGGGAGAGGGTGATCCCCCCGCACATGGCCGCACAGTGAACCGAGGTAACCATGCCAATGACCAGCAGCATCCCGTAACCCATTCCCGCCTCCGCCAGGGGAAAGGCCGAGGTCAGGGTGTTGATCCCTAATCCCTGTACCAGCACATAGAGGGAAAGGATGACGACCAGGGCCCCCAGGATCTCTAAAGCCGGTGTCCGCCGCCTGCCGTCTATAACCTGATACCCCAGCTTTTCAATAAGCGCCGTAATTTCATCCACGGTGATCACCGAGGGGTTGTAGGTAACCGCAGCCGCCCCGGTATTAAAATTCACCGCCGCCTCCGTAACCCCTAGGGTGTTTTTTAGTGTTTTTTCGATCCGGTTTTGGCAGCTTGTACAGGTCATACCGCCGATACGGAAAGAAATTGATTTCAGGTTATCCATAACACGCCGCTCCTCTCATCTCCTCTTTATGCATCACCTTACCATACAATTGTGTCAAAATTATGACGATTCACCGGTTTTTCAGGTAATTTGGACGCATTTCCGGCATAAAACGCCGGAAACCGGGCTTTTCACTGCCGGGAAGCAAACCCCGGAGGAGTATATGCGACTTAGGGAAGTACTGATTTAAGGTGAGCGGCAATCCAAAATTTAAAAAAAGATTCGTTCAATCTAAAAATGGCCAAATGGTTTTGAAGTATACGGTCATCTTAATTCAGTAGACTAACCATTTGGTCGTTTTTTACCATAACGTTCCCGTTTTTTTGCAGCAATTTTTGTCTTCTTCGGAGAGAAAAGACACCCGAAAAAGTTCACCGGCTCGGTTGCTGGTTCTTATGTCTTACCTTTTCTGGGGCCACGCCGTGATACCGGGACTCAAAAACACGCGTACGTATGCGTTTCTTGGGCGGGGGTGGCGGCGGGCAAATAGCGGGAGGACCCTCCGGGGGGAACCGTTATTCGCCCGGCCGACAGGCGCCCGATAAGCGCAGGCGGTAGCGGCACGCAGTAGCGTGTTGACGAAATAAGGCGCCATGGCGTAGGCCCAATAAAGGCCGCTGTTTAGGCCAAGGCATCAGGCCGCCCCCCGGAAGTTTTTTTAGGCGTCTTTTCTCTTCAT
>JAIRMO010000147.1 GCA_031258625.1 Spirochaetaceae bacterium
CAATAACGGCATCATTCGTAGAATTCGTTTTTCCATGTTTTCACCCCTCGTTTACTTGATGAAAACATTGTAACATATGCAAACAAATTGTTCAACTTATTATTGAACTAATCCTTAGGGCAACGCTGATTAACTTGACGCTAACCATCGTTGCCCTATTATTTTTCTCGTTTTTCTACGAAAAACTGCGAAAAAACCATATTAAAGGAGTACTGATTTATTCTCGGTTGAATAAATCAGTGCTTCCTTAGGTTTCTTCCGCCGCGATACGGTAAATAGCCTCCACGTCCGCGGCATCGAGTTTTTTGTACATCCCCACCGGGCCGAATTTGACCGTCCGTTTTGCCATTTCGGGAATCCGATCGGTGGGCACTTTCAAGTCGGTAAAGGAGACCGGCAGCCCGATGGAACGGAAAAAATTCTTCAACCTGAATACCCCTTCCAGGGCCGCCTGCTCGTAATCGTAATACGCCCCGTCCACGCCCCATACCTTGGCGGCAAAACGGGCAAGCCGGGGGGTATCCTCTTTGATGTTGTATTTGATCCACGCGGGGAAAATGACCGAAAGCCCCGCGCCGTGGGCTATGTCGTACAGGGCCGACATCTCATGCTCAATGGCATGGCTCGCCCAATCCCCTATCCGGCCGGTACTGAGGAGGTTGTTATGGGCTAAACTCCCGGCCCACATTATTTCCGCCCGGGCATCGTAGTTTTCACCGTTACCATTAAAGATCTTCCGGGCGTTTCTGATAATGGCCCGCATGGTCCCTTCACAAAGCTCATCGGTAAGGTCCACATGGCTTTCCTTGGTAAAATACCGTTCCATGATATGGGCCAGCATATCCGAAACACCACAGGCGGTTTGATAGGGAGGCAGGCTGTAGGTTACTTCCGGATTCAGGATAGAAAAGACCGGGCGTGTACACTCCTCATTAACCGCTTGTTTCCAGGGCCCCCGTTCATCGGTGATCACCGAACTGATACTGGATTCGCTCCCCGCCGCCGGGATGGTAAGGACTGCGGCCACCGGCAGGGCTTGGGTGGCGGTCTTTTTGCGGGCATAAAAATCCCACACATCCCCGTCATACAGGGCTCCCAGGGCAATGGCCTTGGCGGAATCAATAACCGACCCTCCCCCCACGGCCAGGATAAAGGTGAGTTTTTCCTTCTTGCAAATTTCTACCCCCTGATACACCAGGGAAAGCCGGGGATTGGGTTTTACCCCGGATAATTCCACCCACTCCACCGAGGCCTGTTTCAGACTCTCTTTAATGGTATCCAAGAGCCCCGACCTAACCGCGTGCCCCCCGGAATGGTGCAGCAGAATCCGTTTGGCATACGCCGCGGTTTCCGCCCCCACTGTTTTTTCCGTGTTCCTCCCAAAAATAATCTTGGTCCGGTTTCCATAAATAAAATTCTGCATAATCCTGCCCCTTTTTAGGGATCCTCTCAAAATCCATATTCTACAATGATCCCTTGTAAAGAAAATTCCAACGATAAAAAGAGTATATCCTGTTTGGAGAATTTGTTAAATAGGGCGTACCCCTCCATAGGGGGGTTATGCCTCCGGAGCGCGGCCCCCTGGGAATACGCGGCGCCCCCCCCTTCGCCCGCCTACCTTGCATAAACATACGTAAAGGGTCAGACCCCGCCCCCATTCTTACATAAAGATACGCAAAGGGTCAGACCCCAACCGTATATTCATGCACCCCCCTGGGGGGCGGATTCCTTTGAAGTCGGACGGCTGAACTCCGGAGAGGAGCGGCCCGTTCTCCTTCCTGCCCGCGTAGGGGGCCTGAAACCCCCTAAGGGAGCCGCTGGTTTACAGCTTAAACAACAGATCTTCGTAACCCGGGAAGGGCCACGCTTCCTTGGCGACGAGTTTTTCCAGGGTATCCGCCCGGGAACGGATCGCGTCCATACCGGGACGGACCTTTTCATAATAGGCCTTGGCCTGGGCAAAAACTTCCTCAATTTCCTGGGCCTCGGCCAGGGCGGTCTCCAGCTTGGCGGTTTCGTCGTAGAGTTCCCCCGCGAGTTCGGAAATCCGTTTGGCCCGCTTTTCCTGGGGCACGCTCACGGCGCCGATAGCGGCCAACGCCGCCGCGTCCCGGGCCAGGGCCGCGGCATAACCGGACGCCGCGGGGAATATGTACCGGCGGGCCATGTCTATAGTAACCCCCGCTTCTATATTTATCTGTTTGGAATATTTTTCAAGATAAATATGGTACCGGCTCTCCAATTCTTCTTTGGTGAATACCTTGTGGTTCTCAAAGAGGGTAACGGTCTCGCCCCGGATCAGGACCGACAGGGCATCCACGGCGTTCTTTACGTTGGGAAGCCCCCGGCGCTCCGCCTCCCGGACCCATTCATCGGCATAGTTATTCCCGTTAAAGACCACCTTCCGGTGTTTGGAATAGGATTCTTTGATGATGGTCTGGATGGCTTCGTTTTTATCCGAGGCTTTTTCGAGCTTATCGGCGAATTCGGAAAGCACCTGGGCAACGGCTACGTTGAGGAAGGTGTTGGGGGTGGCGATGGACTGGGAGGAACCCACCATACGGAACTCGAACTTGTTCCCCGTAAAGGCAAAGGGACTGGTCCGGTTCCGGTCGGAAACATCCTTGGGGAGGCTGGGGAGGCTGCTCACGCCGATCTTGATCTGTTCGCCGGAATTAGTTTTTCCGCCGCTTTTCCCTTCGGCAATGTTATCGAAGATTTCCGTTAAGGGTCCGCCGAAAAACACGGAAACAATGGCCGGGGGAGCCTCATTTGCCCCCAGGCGGTGGTCGTTGGCGGAGGTCGCCACGGAGGATCGGATCAACAGGGAATACCGGTCCACCGCCTCAACCACCGCCGCGGCAAAGAGAAGGAACCGGGCGTTGGATTCGGGGTTTTCCCCGGGGTCAAAGAGGTTCACCCCATCGTCGGTGGCCATGGACCAGTTGTTGTGTTTGCCGGAACCGTTCCCCCCGGCAAAGGGTTTTTCGTGGAGCAGCCCCTCCAGACCGTGCCGGCGGGCCACGCTGTGAATGGTTTCCATCACCAACTGGTTGCCGTCCACCGCGGCGGCGCTGGCGGCATATACGGGGGCAATTTCAAACTGGTTCGGCGCGACTTCGTTGTGCTGGGTTTTGGCGGGGATCCCCAC
>JAIRMO010000162.1 GCA_031258625.1 Spirochaetaceae bacterium
AAACCGGCTGTTCAACCAGAGTCCCGATGGGGCATCGAACCAAAGGTTCGCAAGTTCCTGCGCCATGTATACCCTGATAGAAACGGCCAAGCAGAACGGCCGTATACCCCGGGACTACCTCACCCTTCTTTTTGAACGCTGCCCTCTTGCCAAAACGCCCGAAGACTGGGCCGCCCTTCTCCCCTGGAATGTAAAGGTAAAGAAATAGCCGCTGCTTTTTCCAGCCTATAAAGAAATATAGCCATACCTGTGCTTTAATTGACAGTTACTTTTGCTTTAGTGAGTTGATCGAAAATTTCAATTTTTAAGCAGGTCCATAGAATCATCTGCCGCCTGTTTACCGTGGTCATAGCAGGGAAAAGGCTCCCGGAGGAAACGCGCAAGGGATTGAAGCGGAATACGGTTTGACAGGTTTCCTGTCAAACCGTATTAGAACGGAAAGCCCGGTTCCCTCTTGAAATTGTCGCGCAAGCGACAACCCATGCGCCGGAAATGCGCCCAAAAGAGGAGGCGGCAAATTCCTCGCGTTTATCCTGGGGCACCGGGGGCTCTGTCTTTCAGGTCCGATCCAGGAGTACCGCGGAGGCTATTCTTTGGGCTTCCCCCTCACCGAGGAGCTTCCCGATAATCGTCGTCGCCCAGAGGGCGGCGGTTCCCGCGGCGCAGCTTGTGATGATGTTTTCGTGGATCACCACCGGATCTGCCGACCACTCCCCATCGGAGACCTCCTTTTCCATACCGGGGTAGCAGGTAAACCGGCGGCCCTTGAGGAGTCCCAGGGGGGCCAGGACCACCGCCGGGGAGGCGCAGATGGCGCAGATCCATTTTCCCCCTTGGGCCGCTTCCTTTAAGAGGGAACCCACTTCCGGGGACGCGGCGAGGTTCGAGGCTCCGGGCATACCGCCGGGAAGGAGGAGCCCGTCCCAGGCAGCGGTTTTACCCTGTTTGGCAAGTTCCGAAAGGCCCGCGTCCGCTAGGACCTTTATCCCATGTGCCCCGGTTACGGTTTTATCCTGCCCCACGGCAAGGGTACACACTTCAATCCCGGCCCGGCGTAAATAATCTATGGGGGTTATGGCCTCAACTTCCTCAAAACCATCAGCTAAAAAAACAATCACCCTTTTGGACATATCCATACTCCTTCCCTTACTACTCTATTATACCACATCCGGAGCAATTTCAAAAGCCGCTTGTTTTTTATCCCGGCGTTTTGAAACCCGGACCTTGCCCCATTTTGGTGATGGAAAGCGGCCTTTCGATCAGGAATACAAAAAACTTTCGATGTCCCGTAAAACCGAGGAAAATTCCCCAAAGCCGGTCCGGGTCTTGGGCAGGGAGCGGATAAAGAAATCCCCGTACCGCTTGCGGAGGATCCGTCCGTCCAGGACCGCCACAATACCCCGATCCCCGGAACGGCGCATGAGCCGGCCGAAACCCTGTTTGAATTTCATCACCGCTTCGGGCAGGGAAAGTTCCATAAAGGGGTTCCGCCCCTGTTTTTCCAGCGCCTCCCGGCGGGCCTCAAAGACCGGGTCCCGGGGGGTTCTGAAGGGGAGACGGCAGAGAATCACCATCCGCAGGGTGTCCCCCGGGGCGTCCACTCCCTCCCAGAAAGAGTCGGTGCCAAAAAGAACGCTGGACTGGTCGGCGAGGAAGGCGGCGAGAAGGCGGCTCCGGTCATCGTCTCCCTGTTTCAGGCACCGGATCCCCTGTTTTTCCAGGACCGGCGCCGCGGCGGTATAGGCATTTTTAAGGGCTTCGTAGGAGGTAAAAAGGATCAGGGCAGAGCCCCCGGTCAGCTCCGTTAATTCCAAAACCGCCTTTTCCACAAAGGCCGGGTATTGCCCCTCGTCGGGCAGGGGGGCGTCCACCGGGGCGGCGAGCAGCGTTGACCGGGCATAGGGGAAGGGGGAGGGAAATTGCCCCGTGAGGAGTTCCCGCCCGGCGGCAAGGGTGATTCCCGAGCGGCTGTTCCAATAAGCAAAGGAAGGGGAATCCGGGGAACCGGCCACGGTGAGGGTAGCGGAGAGGCACACCACGGTCTTGTGGGGCTCAAAAAGAGCGGTCCCCAGGATGGGAGCCACCTCCAGGGGAGTGACGGTAAAAACCGCCCAGGTCCCCCGGTCATCGCCGGATGCAGCGCTTCTGTGGGCCTCTATCCACATAACCTCCTGAGGGCGTTCCGAATATTCAATAAAAGCGCCGCAAATAAGACCCACCGTTTCAAGCCGCCGCAGGACGGCCTTTACCTCCCAAACCACGGCATTACGGCCCGCATCATCCGCCCCGGCCGTTTCCCCCTCACCATCTTCGGCAAACTCCACCAGGGCCCGGAGGAGACCCGCCAGGGCGGTTAAACACTTCCGCAGGGTCATCAACGGGGAGAGCAGGACCGAAAGGATCCGGTCTTCCCGGGGAGGGCAGAGCCGAAAAACCCCCTCATCGGCGCAGAGGTCCAGCCCAACTTGGTCCAGGGCGTCCACGGCATTCCGGGTTTTTTCGATGGCCTCCGCCGCGTTGTCCAGTTCCTGGGGGTTCAGGCCCGGAAACCTTAAAAGAAGCCCCTGTGGCCGGCCCCGGCGCTGACGGTAGAGCCGCCCCAACTGGCGGTAGAGCCCCAGGCGGCTAAATTCCTTGGAAAAGAAGGAAGTGGCGGCGTCTTCCACCTTGTGGGCCTCATCGATGATGATCCGCCGGTAGGGGGGCAGTACCACCGTGCTGTCATACCCCGCCCCTTCCTGCCGGGCGGCAATATCCGCAAAGAGGAGATGGTGGTTTACCACCAGAACCCGGGCGTCGGCGGCTTCCTTCCGCAGGGCAAGGACAAAACACCGTTCCCGTTCGGGACAGCGCATCCCCATACAGAGATCGGCTTCGGAACAGATCCGGGACCACAGCTCGTCCCGGGGCATAAAAGAAAGGTCCGACCGGCTCCCGGTCTTGGTAACCTCCGACCAGGCGAGGATGGCCCGGATGTCGCGGTCGTCCTCCTCATAGAGGCTTTGTTCCCGGATGGCGTCTTCCAGGCGGCGGCGGCAGAGGTAATTCCCCCGGCCCTTGACGAGGACCACCTTGATCTTTTTGCCCAGCGCCGAAACCACCAGGGGGATGTCCTTGTCAAAGAGTTGCTGCTGAAGGGTGATGGTGGCGGTGGAAAGGAGGATCCGCTCATCATTGGCCAGGGCAAACATCAGGGCGGGGAGGAGATAGGCAAAGGATTTCCCTACCCCCGTACCCGCCTCGGCGGCGACTAGGGCGTCCTCGTTAAAGCCCCGGATGATGAGCCGCATCAGGTCCAGTTGGGATTCCCGGATCTCGTAGGAAGGAAGCCGCCGGCTTACGGCCCCTCCCGCTTCCAGGGCGGCGCAGAGACGGTCCGGATCCAGATCCTTCCGCTTCCGCCTGAGGGTGGGTTCGGCAATGACGTAGACCTTTTCCACCCGGTTGTCGACGATAAAGGACCCTATCCCCCCCTCGGCGGCCCGGGACGCGATGACCATGTCCTGGTCGCTGGGAGTGAGGAACGCCGACGGGTGGTTGTGGATGAGGACATCCGGGGGCCGGGAGGTGTTTTGGAACCGGCCCAGGGCAAGCACGGAAGTCTCGTTACCCCGGGCCGCTACTTCCAGGGCCGCCACAAGCCCGTCCTCATCACAATACCCCAGGGCAAACACCTCATTACCCCCGGCCTCCTCAATTTCAGCCCGGAGCCGGTCCCTGGATTCTTCGGTAAACCGTTTTGCCGCCTCCACCGGATATCCCCCGCCGGAAGCATACACCGAAGATGGGGGGATACACAAGCCGTGTATTTTTTCGTAGCAATTCTCAGTTTAAAACAGGCAAATAGAAAAAAGACACCTAAAAGAACTTCCGGGGGGCGGCCTGATGCCATGGCCAAAACAGTGGCCTTTATTTGGCCTGCGCCGTGGCGCCTTATTTCGTCAACACACTGCCGCGTGTCGCTGCCGCGTGCGCTTATCGGGCGCCTGTCGGCCGGGCAAATAGCGGTTCCCCCCGGAAGGTCCCTCCTCTATTTGCCCGCCGCCACCCCAGGCGAACTTTTTGGGGTGTCTTTTCTCTCCGAAAAATCACATATTTAACACTGACTACGTACCAGGAGCCGGTCATGACTTTCCGGTACCGCCCGTTTTCCGGATAGACCTTGCTCCTTATTGGGAAGGGGATATTGGAGACCGCCTCCTTCGACCATCGGAGAGGCAGGAGGGATCACCCAGCAGAACTCACGCTCATCAGCAAAGGCCGGATTTCGTCGGTCATCCCGAAATCTATCCCCGCTGCCCCCGCAGATAGGACCCAATTCATCCCGATTACGGCTACCAGCCAGTCCGGAATTTCCCCGCTTTTTAAGCTCCCCCTAAAGGGCGCCCGGTTATAACTTCGCTACGGGTCAAGCTCGATCATTACTTTAATCGTACTGGGGTGCCCCGCATCCGCGTATTCATAGGCCTGAATAGATTGATCGAAGGTAAAGGTTTTGCTTATAAACTGCTTAACGTCAATTTTTCCGGATTTTACCAGGTTTATAGCCCGATCAAAGCAATTAACATAGCGAAAAATGCCCTCGATTTTAATACCCAGGCCCTGGAGCAATGCGACGGGAATCGGCACAGGCTCCATCATCATGCCGACCAACACGGCATGGCCGCCTCGTTTGGCGCATTGAAGAAAATCGGGATATACCTTGGGGTTACCGGAAGCCTCAAAAAGCACATCACACCCTTGGCCGTCCGTTTGTTTTTGAATTAATTCCTGAATATTAACACTGCCGGTATTAATAGGTATGATGTTTTTATTATAAGCTGCGGCAATTTCCAATTTCTCCTGTTTTACATCGGTAATAAAAACTTTACTACAGCCCCCCGCCAGGGCAGAAACCGCACACATAACACCGATAGTTCCGCAACCGATTACCAAACCGGTATCGCCGGGTCGTATCTCCGCCTTTTTTGCGGCTTCAATGCCAATAGCCAAAGGTTCCATCATTGCTCCTTCAGCGGCGGTCATGCCCTGCGGAAGCTTAAAACAAAACTGCGCAGGATGAATGACGGTTTCCCTAAGGCAGCCATGTACCGGAGGGGTTGCCCAGAACACCACATGAGGATCCAGGTTATACATTCCCTCCAGCACCTGACGTGACCATTGTTGGGGAATGCCCGGTTCCATACAAACCATATCACCCACTTCAAAGTCGGCTACCTTACCGCCCTTGGCAATGACCGTCCCCGCCGCTTCATGGCCAAGAATCATCGGACTCTCTTCCCCGCTAAAAGTTTTTGGTCCGTCTCTATAAAAATGAATATCACTCCCACAAATTCCACAGGCCCCTATTTTTATCTGTACATCTGTAGAACCAAGTTTTTCATCAAGAGGATAATCCCGCAAAGACAATTTCTTTTTTGATTCTAAAACTAAGGCCTTCATAAAAAATCCCTCCTTATGCAAAATAGTATTTTTATTTTTCAAGGAGTCAGCATAACACCGTATTCTTTATGAGTCAAGAAAAATCTTGACAGAAAAATTTTGACAAGTACTTGACTTTTTTTTAATTTTATGATTGAATATTCTTCATGAAGAGCCAAGAGCCAAGAGCCAAGAGTAGATCTTAAAAAACACTCCCGTAGTTTTATCATATCCGGAATATCCTTTTTTCCCAAAACAGCTTTTTTTGCGATCCATGTCTCGTCTACCTTTCCGGACAGGCGGACAATTATAAAGCCCATAAATATTTTGCGTAACCGTTCACGGGCCTATTGCAGAAAGATATAAAAACATGGTAGAAAAAGCCTGTGGAAGAGGAAAACCTACAAGAATTAGTCAAAAAGCAAGCCAAAATCATCAAACGGCAAGCG
>JAIRMO010000180.1 GCA_031258625.1 Spirochaetaceae bacterium
AGCACCGTGGAGATGATCGAAAGCCTCACCCCAAAGAGGGGCATGGCCCCCACGGACCAGATCACCGCCACCACCACCGTGAGGAGGGGCAGGACCACCGCGGTCAGGCGGCGGAAGGAGAAAAAGAGGACCAGGAGGACCACGATGATCACCAGGGGAACCAGGAGCAGGAGGTCCGCCTGGACCGCCTCGTTCACCGTGGCGCTGAGGACGGGCATCCCCGTCACGTAGACCTCCGCGGAATCCGCGAACATCTCCCGGGCTATATCCCGGATTTGGAGGAAGCTCCTTACCACATCGGCCCGCCCCGCGTCTTCCATGGCAATATCCAGGGGAACCATGATCTGGGTGGCGGTAAAGTCATCGGAGACCAGGGCCCGGTCATAGAGGTTCCAGGAGAGGAGCCGCCGCTTTAATTCGGTAATTTCCCCGGGGGTCCCGGAAAAATCCTCCCCCACGAGCTTTTCCGCCAGGATGGTATCGCCGGAACTGGTGATAAAATCGGAACTCATGATCGAATTGACCGGTTCGACGATATCGATCTCCTCGATCCGGCTTACATAGTCCCGGATCTGATTCAGAAAATGGGAATCAAAGACGGTGCCGTATTTCCGTTCCAGCCCTACCAGGATAAACAGGGAACTCCCGAAGGTATCGTCGATGTATTCGGAGGTAAGCCGGGCCTCATCGTTCCGGGGGACAAACCGGAAGTTGTTGTTGTCCAGTTCCATCCTGAAAAGCTGGAGCCCAAGAAACAGGGTTATTATACCGATCGCCGCCGCAATAAGCCGGGGATGTTTAAAAAATTTCTCCATAGGTTACTTCCTTATTTTCCGTATCTTCCGCGTCTTTCTTGTTTTCCGTATCTTTTTTCTTTTCCTTATAATTTTTCCGGCCGCCGCCTTCCCCCATTCCGTATCGCCGCCCCCGGTCTTGTCGGACAGTATCAGCGCGGATCGGTCTATTCCCTCCCGGGCTATTCCCCGGAGGACGATCGCGAAGATGTTTTTCATTTCCCTGACCACCGGATAGGGAGCCTCCGCCCCCGGAGATATCTTGACGCTTGTATTGGTGATGTGGGAAAAGAGGGTGATGATCATGTGGGAAACCGCCCCGCTGTTGATGGCGGGATCAAAAACCCCCTCCCGGATCCCCTGTTCGATGATTTCTTTGATCAGAAAATAGATGCCCGCGGGGACGTTTTCGGGTTCATCCTCCTTTTCCGTGGAAAAAAAGGGAAATATCGGGGAGATATAATTCCAGACGTAGAGGACGATAAACATATCCCCGGATTCGCCGAAGAGCCGGACGAAGCTGCCCCAGAGGGTCTGCAAAGCCTCCAGGGCCGAGGCCTGGGGCTTCATCCGGGAGCGGACATACTCGATAAAGCGGGCGCCTTCCTCCCAGAGGAGGTCCTCAAAAAGGGCTTCCTTGGAGGGGAAGTACAGGTACAGGGTGGCCTTGCTCAGTTCCGCCCGTTTGGCTATGTCCATCATGCTGACCGCCTCCGCCCCATGCTCCAGGATGAGTTCCTTGGCGCAGCCCATGATCAGGGCCCGGCGTTCAGCCTTCTCCCGTTCCTTCCGTTCCGGTATTCCCATAGGTCAACCCCCAATGACCGTCGGTTATTTTATAACTTAACGCATTCTAATGACCATTAATATTAATATAACCCATGGTAATTCATTGTCAAGGGGGTTAATAAAAAAATTGTTACAAAACAAAGAAAATCGAAGCGGTTTAACATACCCCGCGTTATAATTGCGGAAGGATATGATCCCAGACCGCGTAGAGGACGGGAAACATATTTTTTTCATCGGAGTTGACGGCCACTACGGCGTCTTCCCGGGGGAGAACCACCACGTATTGTCCGTTTTTACCGTCGGCGCGGTATCCCCCGTGGCGGCAGCTCCAAAAACAATACCCATAACCCAGATCGTAATCGGCGTCTTTAAGCATTTTGGTGGTAATATGGGGCCGGGTGGCCGTATCGATCCAGGAGGCGGCGACAAGCTGGTTTCCCTTCCAGTTCCCCCGCCGGAGGAGAAATTGACCAAACCGGGCGAGGCTCCCGGTACTCAGCTCCAGCCCGGTGGCCCCCAGGCTATGGCCGTCGGCGCTTTCTCTCCAGACCGGATCGGGGATGTCCAGGGGTTTAAAAAGCCGGTCCGCCAGAAATTCCCGGACCGTTTGTCCCGCGGCCGCGGTTACCATGGCGGAGGCCAGAAAGGTAGAACCGTTATCGTACATAAACCTGGTTCCGGGATCCGCGGTGAGGGGCTGGGAAAGGGCCTCGTCCACACTGGCGGGACGGGAAAATTCCTGATGCCCCCGGCTCATGGTCAGGAGGTGTTCCAGGGTCAAGGCGGAAAGCCGCGGCGGCGGATCCTTTACCCGGCCGGGAAAGGCATCCAGGACCCGGTCCCTGAGGGAAAGTTTCCCCTCGTCTATGGCCATCCCCACCGCCAGGGAGGTAAAACTCTTACTCACCGAATAAACCGGCCGGGGCGCTTCGGGGATCCAGCGGTACCGGGCGATCTCCTCCCCGTGCTGAAGTACCAGCACCCCCTCAACCTTCAAGGACAACCGGTCAATCGCTTCCACATAGGGTTTAATATTCATCATTCCTCCCGGGCTCTGTGTTTGACCATAGTGGCGTAAACCGGTCTTTTGTAGAAGATAAGGTTTTTATAGAGACTGTTTCAAGTAAGAAACGGGCCTCCACGGTATCTTGAGGGGCGCTTATTTCAATGAAGGTTCGCTGGATAGGAGGTTATACGAAATGCCCCCAATTTCCTCAAAATCGTGTTGGCAACTGTGTGACATTATTGGATTGTAATATGATCCTGGCTCAAAACTAATTGACTGTGCGCTGCCGCGCACGGTTTTGGGCCAGGCTCTTGCAGTTTGGGAAAGCATTCTATAATAGGAGTTTTTATATGAAATTTATTTCGGTAAGAGATTTTAGGACATCTTCGGCTAATATTTGGAAAACATTACCTGAAGAACAGGAAATGGTTATAACAAACAATGGAAAACCCATTGCTTTGCTAACCCCACTGAGCGATAAAACTTTGGAAGATACTTTATCGGCAGTACGCAGGGCAAAAGCAATAAATGCTGTAAAATCGATACAGCAACAGTCGATAAAAAACGGACTGGATAAAATAACATTGGAGGAAATAAATGAAGAAATAAAACTGTCAAGAAAAGCGCGTAAAAGATGAAAATAGCACTCGATACGAATGTAATTGTATCCGCCTTGTTGTGTCCACAAAGTTTACCCGCGAAAATATTAGGGCTTGTATTGAACGGAATAATAAGAATAGTATATGATAATAAGGACTTTCCCCAAATTAAACACTACATATTATTGACTGGCGGGTTTCAGAGTATAGTTCCAATCTTTATGGAATTTGTTTCCCAGCAGATTTATCTCAAGCATTTGTTCGTCCGAAATATGAACGCCTAATTCATATTTGTTGGTGTCTAATACGCATTTGACACTCAGGCCGGTTCGTGTCTTGGTGTTTTTTATTAAGTCAACGATGGTTT